>NZ_JBHTLT010000132.1:0-66780 GCF_042679045.1 Sporosarcina contaminans
CGTCATTCCCACACTTCCAATCTATCTCTCTCAAAATAGATTATCCGTAAAAACTGGGGAATTTTAAACCGTTATTATTGAGGATTTTAACACCGATATTCACATATAGTATTGTAGAAGGATATTTCTTCATTAATTCGTTTTAGTAATTCCTCTGAAATCTCTCCAATTTTTTTGGAGTGGATACTGTCCAATATGACTAAGAATTCGTCCCCGCCGACTCTCGCAGCGAAATTTGAAGATCCGATGACTTCCTCAATTGTCTTTGCTACTACTTGCAATAGACGGTCTCCTTCACCATGTCCCAATTGGTCATTTACAGCTTTAAAGTTATCAAGATCAATCATCATAAGGGCGACTTTGCTCTTTTCTCGCTCTAATCTTTTCTGGAGTTCATCTTCAAACGCTGCACGATTTTTCAATCCGGTTAAACTATCATGGAAAGCTAAATGAATTGGTTTTGCAACAAGTCTTGCGATAATAAAAGATAAAGCAACTGCAGCAGCTAAAATGACGAGCAATTGAGTAATGAACTGGTTTTTATATGAAGATAATACTCCTCTCAATTCATGGTCGTTGTAAACAATTGCAACGACCCGCTCTGTCGAAAATCCTCTTTTTTCATCCGCCTGATAAGGTATAAAGCGATACGTCAATTGCCCGTCTGGTTGATTGACAATCATTTCCCTATATTGACCGCTTTCTTTCACTTCTTTGAAAATCGCATAGAATTGGCCGTCAATCCTAAGTTTATCCCCATCATCGCTTTTAACGCCCACTACATATCCATCCGAGTTATACACTTGAATTTGATCGATCACTTCTATTTCATTCGTTAGTTCATTTATTGTATCTAAAAAGTTAAACTGCTTAAAAATTTCTTCATTTTCAAGATTCATTCCTAATTCAATCAAATACATATGATCCGGTGTAGGCATATAACTAAATTTTTTTATTTCTCCGGTAACCGCTTGTAAATCCATGCCGTCATGAGTAAATGAAGATCCTTCTCTACGTGTGTCTAATAGCTTTGAAAACGATTCGCAGCATAATTTGAAATCACGTCCAATATCCGGTTGAAAGCTGCTATATGTAACTTTATTTTCGGCATTCAATATATAAATATCCATTCCATACGCTGTTTTTAAGTGCTCAAAATCCCATGAAGCAAAATTTGGATTTTCCTCGTATTTCGCAAGTAATTCTCTAGAATACTGTTCCATCTTTTCTGCGATTTGATAATCAAAAATCTCATATACTTTGTCGATTGTCTTCAAGTTTCCAATTATTTTTTCTTCAGCCATCAATAGTTTATTTTCTTGGCCAATCCATATTTGTTTTTGCATTTTTTTATAATCAAGTACAGCAATGAGTAACGACAATAGAAGCGAGAAGATGATCAAGATGACGGTTAGCTTGAATCTGAAGTTCTTAGACACAACGACATACCCCTTCGGACCTATTGGTGCTGTTTCATACAATTATACATGAAGAAGAGATAGAAATACATTAGCCGCAGTAATTCCTTTGGCCTATTTGAAAAATTGTCATAATTTTGCCCTAATAGGAAGTTATTCATCTGTTAACGTTTCCATTCAACATGTAGACAAAAAGGCGAAGAAATGTGTTTCATTTTCTTCGCCAATCGCATTGATCGTATAGCACAATTGAATTTACATTAAGCCAATTGCATTTCCTTTGTCATCAACATCCATCGATAATGCAGCTGGCTTTTTTGGAAGCCCCGGCATCGTCATGATATCTCCCGTTAAACAAACGAGGAATCCGGCACCTAACTTCGGAATGATTTCACGAATTGTAATGGTAAAATCTTCAGGTCTTCCTAACTTCTTAGGGTCATCAGAAAATGAATATTGGGTTTTCGCCATGCAAATTGGAAGTATGTCCCACCCATTCGATTCAATCGCTAACAAGTCTTTTCTTGCCTTATCCGTTAATATTACACCTTTTCCACCATACACCTTTTGAACAATCGTTGTTATTTTTTCTAATACTGGCTGTTCTACATCATATAATGGGGCAAATTGGTTCGGTTCTTCCAATAGAGATAAGACGTGCTTCGCTAACTCGATGCCGCCTTCTCCGCCTTGACCCCACACATCTGTCAAAGCTGCACGCACTCCCTTTTCCTTGCAATGACTTAATACAAATTGCAGTTCGTCGTGCGAATCTGTAATAAAGCGATTTAAAGCGATGACAGGTTCAACACCGAAGGCACGCACTGTTTCAATATGCTTATCCAAGTTGGCGATTCCGTCTTTTACAGCTTGAACGTTTTCAGCGTTTAAATCGGTTTTCGCAACGCCCCCATGCATTTTTAGCGCACGGATTGTCGTAACAAGGACGATTGCGTCAGGTGAAAATCCGCCTATTCTTGCCTTTATGTCCATAAATTTTTCAGCGCCTAAGTCTGAACCGAATCCTGCTTCTGTTACGACAATATCAGCTAGTTGCCGAGCGGTATTTGTTGCAATCAAAGAATTGCATCCATGTGCGATGTTAGCAAAAGGACCACCGTGTATTAACGCAGGAGTGCCTTCAATTGTTTGCACTAAGTTCGGCTTGAACGCTTCCTTCAACAGCAAAGTCAAAGCCCCTTCAACCCCTAAATCGCGAACCGTGACCGCTTCCTTATCATATGTGTAACCGATGACGATTTGGGAAATACGCTCCTTCAAATCCGTCAAACTTGTCGATAGACAGAAGACTGCCATAATTTCCGAAGCAACAGTAATATCGAAACCGTCTTCTCTCGGAACGCCTTGTGCTGGCCCTCCAAGTCCGACTGTCACATGTCGCAACGCACGGTCATTCATATCCAATACACGTTTCCAAGTGATTCTCCTCGGATCAATGTTTAATGCGTTGCCTTGGTGCAAATGGTTATCGATCATTGCACTTAAAGCATTATTCGCAGTTGTAATTGCATGGATATCTCCATTGAAATGCAGATTGATTTCTTCCATTGGAAGCACTTGAGCATATCCTCCGCCTGCGGCTCCCCCTTTAATGCCCATTACGGGTCCTAAAGAAGGTTCTCTCAATGCAATCATCGATTTTTCGCCTAACTTTGAAAGGGCATCCGCTAATCCGACAGTAACCGTTGACTTTCCTTCTCCAGCAGGCGTCGGGCTTGTTGCCGACACTAATACAACCTTGCCATTCTTTTTTGAAACAGGTAACTTATCAATGTCAATCTTCGCCTTGTAACGTCCATAAGGTTCAACTGCCTCTTCGGGGATGCCTGCTTTCTTTGCAATTTCCCCGATTGGCTGCATGACCGCTTCTGTTGCTATTTGTAAATCTGTTAATGGTTTCGCTTTTTCCGTCATTCTTTCCCCCGCCTCTCTCTTCTTTTGAACTAAATAGGCCTATCAATTGAACGTTAAGACAATTTTCCCGAACTGATCATTCTTTTCAAGGTATTCAAAAGCTTGCGCTGCTTCCTCCAACGGATACTGCTTATCGATGATTGGTTTCACTTCGTATTTCTCCAAATGCTGTAACATTTCTCGCAGTTCTTCACGACTGCCCATCGTGGAACCATATAATTGATATTGCCCATAAAAGAATTTACGCAAATCCAACTCGACTTCATCTTCGGTCGTCGCGCCGAAAACAACGATTCGACCGCCCAACTTAAGTATCGATAATGATCGGTTAAACGTAGCTCTGCCGATGCTTTCGATTACAAGATCAATCGTTTCATTTTGCAATAAAGATGGCCAATCTCCGTTCGTATCGATTGCACGGTCTGCCCCCAGTTGTAGCGCTCGTTGCCGTTTAGCTTCAGATCGTGAACTCGTAATTACCCGTGCTCCAGCATTTTTTGCAAATTGGATCATGAACGTAGATACGCCGCTTCCAGCTCCAGGTATGAATACTGTATCTCCTGCTTTTAAGTTCCCTTGCGTGAATAATGCACGAAAACCCGTTAAACCAGACAATGCGATGACAGCCGCTTCTAACATAGATAGGTTTGACGGCTTTTTCTCGATTTGCTCCGCTGAAATGGCGATCTTTTCAGCAAATGTCCCATTGTCAGGCATTCCTAAAATTTCAAAATCACCCGGCGGGGCATCACTTTTGTCGTACCATCGCAAGGATGGATTAATAATCACTTCATCCCCAATTTGCCAGCCCGTAACACCGTCTCCTATCGATTCAATGATCCCTGCTCCGTCAGACCCTAACACCAATGCTTCCTGTGCATCACCGCGTCTTTTGGGGATGTTGATATCTCTGCGATTCAATCCTGCAACTTTCAATGAAACAACAACTTCTCCTTTATTAGCAATTGGATCTGCAATTTCAATAACTTTTAAAAGACCGTTTTCATGAACGAATGCCTTCAACCATCCCACCTCACTTTAAAATATGGTAGCGTTTCTATTATTCAATTCATAACTATCATACAACAATCCAATCGAATAATCATAATAAATCGGAAACTCTTACTATAAAAGATCGATACAAATCTGATAAAGAACGAATGCAAAAAAGCGCATATAAGCAAATGGATGCTTTCTGCGCTTTTATTCTTTATTCACTTGTAGTGTTACGACGATTATTTCTGGTTGATTGAAAAGCCGAATGGGAATAACACTGTTTCCTAATCCTCTGCTGACAATCATTTGTGTTTCCTGTTTTTCATAATGTCCAGACAAGTAAGTTGGAAACCATCCTTGCCCAGGAGCAAAAACTCCTCCGATAAAAGGCAATCGAATTTGTCCGCCATGCGTATGACCGCTAAATATTAAGTCGATATCATAGTCAACGTACACTTCAAACTGTTCGGGCCGATGAGCCAATAAAATCTTGAAAACACGATCTGAAGCATCGTTAAAAGTTTTATTAAGCGAAATACGAGTAGCTTCTTCATCCTCTAACACACTATTGAGAGGGTCCTCAATCCCTCCTATCAACATTCGTTCGCCATAAGCATTTTCGATGAGCATAAATTCATCTGATAGTACATGGACCCCTAAGCGAGTAAGCTCCTCTTGGATATGTAGCTGATCATTTGTAGAAATCTCATGATTCCCGGTAACATAATAGATCGGAGCAATATCTTTTAAACCATTTACAAGATCCAAACTTTGCTCTAAATCATAACGATTCCGATCGATCAGGTCACCGGTAATTAAAATAGCATCCGGCACGACATTAACAACTTTTTCTATTACATCCGAATGATGCTCTCCGAACTTCGAGTCATGTACATCAGATAGTTGCACAATTTTATAACCATTGAATGAAGGTGGGATTTTAGATGAATGAATATCCATCGAAGTTACTTCAATTGTCCTATTTCCATAATACATATACATGCCGACAATGATGATTAAAAATGTGAAAAGCCATTTCCTACCGAACCTTGGCATTATGTTATTGCCAACGTTTCTTTATCTTTGCTAACTCCAATAATTCTAAGACATCTTTCTTAGGCAAGTCAGTCAATATACTAAGCAGTTCACGCTCAGCAAGCCTTCTTCCTTTTCCGCTTCTATACTGTTCTTTGTTTGCAGCATCAACCGCAGCATACAACTCATCCAAGTTTTCAAAGGTTTCTTCACTGTTTTTTTCCATTAATATGTTTTCCCGCAGCCGCTCGAATAGCATTTCAATATTAGTCGAGCTATTCGGTGTAAAGGCGCGTGAAGTTTTTGGATCTCCTAAAATTAATTCATCCGTTGAAACATTGAATCGATCAGAAATTTTTGCGATCCATGCTGCAGAAGGGGCATTTTTACCCTTTTCCCAATCTTTAATTCGACTTGCAGAAGTGCCGATAGCAGCGCCAAATGCCATCATCGATAAACCTCTTTGCTCTCTCAAGGACTTTAGTCTTAGTCCAAAATCTTCTTTATTCCAATCATTCACAGTAAAAGCCTCCTCCTTTATACTTATCTCCATCTTATTTTTAATTGGATGCACTTGTCAATGATAATATATATTTTTATTATATATTTAGTAGCCTGAATGCTGTCGCTTATAATTTTCTTCATTTTTTTCAATGTATGCATTGATGATTTCATCGTAGGTAAAACATAATTTTTTTGCTATCCCACCATAATGAACCCATACCTTCTTATAGCTCACCATATCCTTTTTCAATAAAAATTGGTGTATTGCATTTGATGTTTCTATAAACAAGTGGGTCAAATCACCTATCACCTCTTCATCCTCGGGCCATTCACTGAGAGAATCCAGTCCTATTTCAATTCCAAGCGATAATAAGAAATGAATCGAATCTACATACTCCTCAAGAATCACATCTTTTTCTGACGGACCTTTCGTACTCCAAAATTTAAAGCACCTGCTTTCATTTGCCAACTCGGATAATTCGACGAGTAGCGCTAATCCTTTTTCAAAGAAGACATCCTTGTTCACTTGTTGATTTTTCTCGATGAAAGTGTCCAGTTCCCTTTGCATTGAAAATAATGTTGATAGTTGCATTTGCTCTCCTCCAAAACTGATCGTCGCTATTTTTATATCGGATTAAGATTTCATTTGTAAAACACCATTGCTACATCGTTCAATTTTTTTACCTATATTTCATTAAAATTTTATTATCTTGAAACCAAACAGATTCTCATTCGTATAAGGTAAAATATATCTACATTTGTGAGGGGATACTGTTATGGTTGGACTGCTAATCCGCGTTATTATTATTGCGTTCGTCATTTACCTTTTTTACCGCGGAATCCGTTTCTTAACTGATCCGAAACGGAAATTGGACGAAGCATATGAACAAGAAAAATATTATTTCTATGATGATGTGAAAAATGTAAGAAAGAATTTTTTCATTACGTATAAAGGCGCCTTATTCGAAGGTGAAAAATATTTAGGCACAACTGAGAGTGCTTTTGAAGTTGTCTCTATTTTCGTGTGGGTGAAGGATGAGACTAAACTTATGGGGTTAACGAAAGATGATTTTCAGTTTTTAAGCTCTGAAATTAAATCGAACTATCCAAATGCAGAAATCAACTGGAAAAACCCGATTGAAAAATTGATGAAAAACCATTGATTGCCGGCCAGACTGTAGAGAATGTTCTTTGTTCTTTTTCTACAGTCTTTTTAAAGTTTCATAATTTGTTTAAAAAGCGTAGCAACAACTATGGCTCATTACTGGAAAGGCTGTCATGCAATTTGCAGTTTGCCCATAGTAAACCCTAAACAATAAAAGATGGCCATTGTATAGATGATCGCCAATAGAAGAAACCCGATCCGAAACGCAGTATGCCTTGTTTTATGACGAAAAACAATCATGCCGATATAAGCCCCGATACCTCCCCCAAAAATCGATAGGATCCACAGCGTATTTTCAGGTACCCTTCTCTGTTTCCGTCTTGCTTGGCGTTTGTCATAGCCCATCGTGAAAAAAGTCCAAATAGATGCGAAAAGTATCCATGAAAGCACTATAAGTTTCATTCGTTTTTCATCTCCTGCCCCTATTTTATACTTTATTGATTTCATTAAGAAAGAAGAACGGATTACTATGTATCTTTTTCATAAAAAATAGATTCAGTATCTCTAAATGCATGAAAATGAACAGTAAAAAATCCCGTTTCCGGAAATGCTCCAGAAGCGGGATTTTCTTAAATCAATCATTTTGCAACTGATTTTTTTGCTGTTTCTGCAAGTTGAGCGAATGCTTGAGCATCTGTTACTGCAAGGTCAGCAAGCATTTTACGGTTCACTTCGATGCCAGCTACTTTCAAGCCGTGCATCATTGTGCTGTAAGAGATGCCATTCATGCGAGCAGCAGCGTTAATACGAGTGATCCAAAGCTTGCGGAAATCACGTTTTTTCTGGCGACGGTCACGGTATGCATAGTTGAATGATTTCATGACCTGTTGGTTTGCTACTTTATAAAGTCTATGTTTAGATCCAAAATAGCCTTTAGCTAATTTTAATACTCGGTTACGGCGCTTTCGCGTCACTGTTCCACCTTTTACGCGTGGCATAGTAATTACCTCCTGCTATTCCTATAAGAATGTTGTAATGTGAAGCTCAAAAATCACGGCACAGACGCTATCTCATGCTGGACCGCCAGATTTATTGAACGGTAATTCGATGAATTATTTCATGTAAGTGATCATTTCACGGATACGTTTGTAGTCTCCAGAAGAAACAAGTGAAGCTTTACGCAAGTGGCGTTTCGCTTTAGTGGACTTGTTTGCAAAAAGGTGACTTGTATAAGCGCGGCCGCGTTTCACTTTACCAGTTGCTGTTTTTTTGAAACGTTTTGCGGATCCGCGGTGAGTTTTCATTTTTGGCATGATCTGTTCCTCCTAAATCGTTCGTGTTACTTTTTTTCGGCAGTCGGTGCAAGTATTAGGAACATGCTCCGGCCTTCCATTTTCGGTTTCACTTCAACCGTAGATACTTCCTTGCATTCCTCGGCAAAGCGGTCTAAAACACGTTGACCGATTTCTTTATGTGTAATAGCACGTCCGCGGAAACGGATGGATGCTTTCACCTTGTCGCCGGCTTGCAAGAATTTAATAGCGTTGCGAAGTTTTGTTTGGAAGTCATGCTCGTCAATTGTTGGGCTTAACCGCACTTCTTTGACGTTGATGACCTTTTGGTTCCGTCTCACTTCACGTTCTTTCTTTTGCTGCTCAAACTTGAACTTCCCATAGTCCATGACACGAGCTACTGGGGGTTTTGCTTGCGGAGCGACAAGGACGAGGTCCAAATTCGCGCGTGCTGCAATATCAAGTGCCTCATTGCGGGATTTGATGCCGAGCTGGTCGCCGTTATGGTCGATCAGTCGAAGCTCGCGGGCACGGATGCCCTCGTTTACGTACATGTCTTTGCTAATAGTAATCCACCTCCGGATAATGTCTCGCGAATACACGGTTTGGGTATACCACCCCACCAATTGACGGGGAGGGGGGTCCCACAGTCCATTCAATTTTGATAGCATATGGCTACAGCTTTAAGGCTGTTGCCATTGATTTGGACAATAAAAAAAGTAGACAAGCAATAAGTTGTCTACCCGCGTATGTGTTACGTGCATAAATGCACGGCACGTTCACTAATGTGCTGACCTGTCAACAACTTGAAAGCGTCAATCAGGTGAGAAGCGGGTAGCTCCTTCTTATACCACAAACTGTATTCATTAACCTAAATAAGTATAGCATGTGTGTTTTGCAGAGTCAATAATAAAGATAAATTGCTTCTACATTCTATGAAAGCATTTAAATACCCTTCACATTGCATAAGACTGCAGCCATTGATGATCACTTTTAGAGCCCCTGTTTGATTAATCAACTTAGGATTCCACTTCTAAAATAGTGGCTTTCCTCTATAACGCATGATTTCCGAAGACCATGCGATCCGTCCATTGTATCATTGGACTGGACTATAATATCCCCGAGATGTCGCCAGCACTGCAAGTAACAGACAGTACATACCAAACTGTCTGAATGACGGAGCAATGGAACAAAACAATTACAAAATCATTTTTGTTTGCTTGACGATCCTTCAGTGACAATGAGTGTGAGTAATTTCTTGCAGAAAGACTACTGTATCACTTTCAATACAGCAGCCGATCTGCAAAGCAGTTGGGTCATCTTCAATGAACCATCCTGTACAAGTAAGATAAAACTATTTATATGAGATCAGTTTTATTGGCAATTGTCTCCTGCAGCTCTTTTAAAAACTCGTCGAATGGCATACTTTCGGATTTTTGTTCGCCGTATTTACGGACATTTACTTCCCCAGATTCGACTTCTTTATCGCCCAATACTAACATGTAAGGAATTTTTTGGACTTGCGCTTCACGGATTTTGTAGCCTAACTTTTCGTCTCTGCTGTCAAGATCAACGCGGATTCCTGCAGCGACAAGCTTATCTTTCAGTTCATTTGCGTAGTTTAGGTGCGCATCAGGAGATACCGGAATCATTTCGACTTGGATAGGCGCAAGCCATGTCGGGAATGCACCTTTGTATTCCTCGATTAGGAATGCGATGAAGCGTTCCATTGTTGATACGACACCACGGTGGATTACAACCGGACGATGCTGTTTTCCATCTTCTCCGATGTAAGTCAGCTCAAAACGTTCAGGTTGCAAGAAGTCAAGCTGCGCTGTCGATAATGTTTCTTCCATACCGATTGCTGTTTTCACTTGTACGTCTAATTTTGGGCCATAGAATGCCGCTTCACCGATTGCTTCCACATATTCAAGGCCCATTTCGTCCATAGTTTCTTTTAACAGACGTTGTGCGTGCTCCCACATTTCATCGTCATCGTAATATTTTTCTGTATCCTCAGGGTCACGATACGATAAGCGGAATGAATAATCCGTAATGTTAAAGTCTTTATATACTTCAATGATGAGCTCCACTACTCTACGGAACTCGTCTTTAATTTGATCGGGCCGCACGAAAATATGCGCGTCATTCAAAGTCATTCCGCGTACACGCTGCAATCCCGAAAGTGCACCGGACATTTCATAGCGGTGCATCATCCCTAACTCTGCAATACGGACCGGCAAATTACGGTATGAGTGGATGCCGTTTTTGTAAATCATCATATGGTGAGGGCAGTTCATCGGACGAAGAACCAAATCCTCGTTGTCCATGCTCATAACAGGGAACATGCCATCCTGATAATGCCCCCAGTGACCGGATGTTTCATATAATGATTTGCTGCCTAATACTGGTGTGTAAACATGCTGATAACCTAACTTTTCTTCTTTGTCGACAATATAGCGTTCAACGATGCGGCGGATAGTAGCGCCTTTTGGTAGCCATAGAGGCAAACCTTGTCCAACCTTTTGTGAGTTTGTAAACAAATTCAGCTCTTTACCGATTTTACGGTGGTCACGTTCCTTCGCCTCTTCAAGCATACGAAGATGTTCTTGAAGTTCTTCTTTTTTGAAGAAAGCTGTGCCGTAAATCCGTTGCAGCATTTTATTATCAGAATTTCCTCGCCAATAAGCTCCTGCAATGCTTAGCAGTTTAAACTCTTTCAATTTACCTGTCGATGGAACATGGATACCGCGGCATAGGTCGAAAAATTCACCTTGCTCGTAAATGGAAACTTGCTCCCCTTCAGGGATCGCTTCCAACAATTCAAGCTTATATGGATCGTCAATTTCTTTAAAACGTTTTTCTGCTTCTTCTCGAGAAACGTCATGGCGAACAATCGGCAAGTTTTCGCCGATGATCCGTTTCATTTCTTTTTCAAGCTCAGGAAGGTCTTCAGCAGTTATTGGAGTCGGTGAATCAATATCATAATAAAAACCGTTTTCAATAACTGGACCGATGCCTAATTTCGCATCCGGGAATTTACGCTTTACTGCTTGTGCAAGCAGATGAGCGGTACTATGGCGCAAAATTTCAAGCGCTTCCGGAGATTGTGGTGTTATAATCGCAATGTCTCCATTTTCTTCAATCGGCGTTTTTAAATCAATCAGCCGCTCACCAATTTTTCCGGCTAATGCACTTTTGCGCAGTCCAGGACTAATGGAACCTGCCACTTCCTCAGTTGTAGTGCCTTTCGGAAACTCTTTTACTGCCCCATCGGGAAATTTCAGTTCGATATTTTCTGACATAACAAACACTCCTTATCATTTTTTTGCAAACAAAAAAGCCCCATCCCAATAAAGGGACGAAGCTATAGCTCGCGGTTCCACCCTTCTTCCTTCTATCCGGGGCTACCGGAAAGACGAAGCTCGATACGGCTAACGGGCCGGGTCCGTCATCAGCTACTTCAATGTTCACTGATGCTGCTCCAAGGTGGTAAATCGATGATCCTTCCTGCAGGGCTTCCAGCCATTGTCCCCACTCTCTGTACGGTTGATCAACCGATTGTTGTCCTTTTCAATGCATTTTATTTTTAGATAATTAATAACCATTATTATAAATAGGAAGAAGCAAAATTGCAAGTGGTACCTTTTACAATATTATTGGGTCCGCCGGTTTTTGCCTTTCAATTGGATTGGACGGCTTATTGTCTTGATTCGCTCCATAATGCGCCCCGCTTTGACGACTTCCTTTTCTCCACGCTGCGTATAGGATAAATGGTGCTGCAATTCATCATAATTGAAGTTTGACGTGAAAAACGTCGGCAGTTTTTCAGACATGCGATATTGCAATATCGTTCCTAAAACTTCATCCCTTGCCCATGCAGACATCGTTTCCGCACCAAAATCGTCCAACATAAGCACTTTTGCTTTCTTTACAAAATCAATTTTCTCATTCAGCGTCTGGTCTTGGATCGATTGCTTCATCTCCCTTAAAAACTCAGGAATGTAAACAACTACTGTCCGTATTTGACGATGTGCCAATTCGTTAGCCAACGCACCAATAATATAAGATTTCCCTGTTCCAAAAGGACCGTGTATATATAAGCCTCGTTCAGGTAAACTGCCATCTTCGCCAATTGCGCTCAAAAACTGAGCACAAGCTTCTACAACTAATACGCGGCTCGGATCATGTTCGAGGTCAATATCATGAAGCCGCGCTTCCATTACGTCTTTCGGCATATACATGCTATCGATCATGTTTGTGACGTTACGCTTTTCTTCGTCGATCAATTTGTTCGGACATTTTACATAATCAAGATCAATATAACCGCGGGAAAGCACTAATTTCGGTTCAAAACCTTTCATGACATTGATGCACCCTTCAATATTCGGACATTGGTCGCAATGATGCGAAGCGGTTGCATATTCATATAATTTACCAAGACTTTTATCGACAACTGTTTTGTCAATCTCTTGGGAATGGTCTAAAATGAATTCCTGCACTCCCGGAGATTCCATTACTTCATTGCGAAGTTCTTCATATCTTGCGGTTAAAGAAGATGCATTTATTACACGTTTCAAAGTGTTGCCGATCGGTTCCATTATGATTTCACCCCGCTTTTCATCGCTTCTAATTTTTCAAGCAGCTGCTTGCGTTTTTCGTCAATGGACGGATCTAAATCAGAAGCAGGTTGTTGATCTTTTTCTTCATTGTAAAACCATTCCGGAACCTTTTCCTCTCTTGAAGGCTTCCGAGAAGTTGTTTTTTTGCTTCCTTCGTTTTGCCATTTTAAATATTGGTCATGCTCTTTTCTTGAAATTTCCATCGCTTGTTTTGCAGTCATAATCTTTTTGTTTTTCCAATGCGATGCAATTCTTTCCGCATAGTTTTTCGTAATTTTACCGTCATTGCGAATGATGACATAATGCAACAGCACATTTACGACTCCAACTGGAAAGCCATGGACTGTGACGAGTCGTTCCGCAAGTTCAACATCCACTGGAAGCGGTTCATTGCCCGTGTAATCCCTTAGCATTTCACGCGGTGGAGTATTTTCTAAGTAATGAATGAATTTATCCTCACGCGTTTTCGGCTCTTCTAGAGGTATCATGCGTTCTTTCGAAAACACTTTTTCAAGTTTTGGCGCTGATTTGGATATATTCATCTTATAATAATCGACTGCTGCCTTTCGAACTCTATCTTCAGGAAGCAAGTTGTTTTCATCCAAAGCCATCATAATAACCTTCTGCATATCGATTGGCGTCAATGAATAAAGAAATGCCAATTTCTCGACCAATTCTTTCGATAGCATGGCGAGCGACGCTTTAGGCACCATTTGCTCCGATAATCCCGAACACATCAGTTGATAATCAAAATCAGAATGAGCAAAAGGAATACCGTTGGATTCGATTCTTCCTTTAATCGCCCCGGTATCCTCCAAATCTTCTGAAACTCCATATCTTATCGGCTTATATACATCCAAGAAGGTTCTCGATACTTCCTCATAACCTTCATCTATTCTGTTGTCATCCAAAAAACGGGCACGTAAATTCCGGTATGCCTGCTCTCCAATTTTACTGAAAAGGAATGTGGACAATAGTGGATCATCCAAAAATGTTTTTGCATCCAAAGGCGGCAGAAGCTCGTAAAGGAAAGTTCGGTCATTCACTTCCCTTTTGCAATATGTCCGCAGTAGCCCTATTGCCTCTAAAGATATCCTAGCTTCAAAAATACGACCCAATGGCATTGTAAGCAAATTCATCAAATAATAATGATTATGCTCTGCATCTTGGTCTCCTTCTGCATCTGACCAAAGGGACATGAATAGGCTCATCGCATCTGGACCGATCAAAGGTTGATAAAATAATGTCAGGAGTTGCCGGTCATAGTCCGAAAACGGTTGTGCCAACTTGATTCTGAAGATGTCAATCGGTTGCAGCTCCTCATATAGCATGCGATCCGGCCGCCTCCTTTTTCCTACAATTTATGATTTCTTGTTTTGCAAGTTCTTCAATTCTTCGATGAAAACGTTAATATCTTTGTATTGGCGATATACCGATGCAAATCGGACGTACGCCACTTCATCTACATCTGCTAATTTTTCCATGACCATTTCACCAACATCTTCTGATTTGATCTCCACAATGCCCGCGCTTCGCAATTCTTTTTCGATCAGATAGACGATTTTATGGAGCGCCTCCAAATCGACTGGTCGTTTTTCGCACGCGCGGATGAGACCTCTTAAAAGTTTTTCACCGTTGAACTCTTCACGTGTACCGTCCTTTTTCACAACAACGAGTGGCATTTCCTCGACTTTTTCAAATGTAGTGAAACGAAAAGCACATTTTTCACATTCCCGGCGTCTTCTAATTGATCGATTTTCTTCCGCGGGCCTGGAATCGATGACCCGGGTGCCATTATAATGACAAGCTGGACATATCATTTTTTTGTTCCCCCGCATTTTCGTATAGTATATTGATTATAACAGAATTCTGTCGAAACTGGAGAGTTCCAATGGAATTTTGGCAGAGATTGCGAATAACGATTTTCTTTTCGAGCAATTACATAGACGATAAAAAAGCCATACACCTCTCAATTGTGAGAAGTATATGGCTTTTCGCCGGTTCTATTACGTTTTTTAATCACTTACGCATTGACCTTAGCAGTTAACGCTTCAGCCACTTTTTTAGTCAAGCCCACAACACGTGCGGAATAGCCCCACTCATTGTCATACCAAGCAAGCACTTTCACTTTTCGGTCGCCCATAACGATTGTTGAAAGACCATCAATCGTTGCGGATTCTGTCGTCGTGTTGAAGTCGATCGATACTAACGGCTCTGTCGTAAAGCGAAGGATGCCGGATAATTCATTTGCTGCCGCTTGTTTGAAAGCGTCGTTCACCGCTTCCACAGTTACGTCCTTTTTCAAGTCGACAACGAGATCGACTAAAGAAACGTTCGGTGTTGGAACACGAAGCGCCATGCCATGAATTTTACCTTCCAGTTCAGGCAATACGAGAGAAAGAGCTTTCGCAGCACCTGTAGATGTCGGTATGATCGATTGCGCACATGCACGAGCACGGCGAAGATCCTTATGAGGATTATCCAAGTTCTTTTGGTCATTTGTATAAGCATGCACAGTTGTCATTAAACCATTTTCGATGCCGAATGTATCATTCAATACTTTCGCAACTGGCGCAAGGCAGTTCGTCGTGCAGCTCGCATTCGAGATGACATCATGCTGATCGATGTCTAATTTATCATCATTAACGCCCAAAACGATTGTTACATCCTCGTTTTTGCCCGGAGCAGTTAAAATGACTTTTTTCGCGCCGGCATCCAAATGCAACGCTGCTTTATCGCGTGCATTGAAGACGCCTGTCGCTTCAACAACGATATCAACGCCTAATTCTTTCCAAGGAAGCTTGGATGGATCGCGTTCAGCTATCAATTTCACCCGTTTGCCATTAATGACAAGCGCATCTTCCTCCGCAACGACTTCACCGTCAAAAGCTCCATGAATTGTGTCATACTTAATCAAATGAGCAAGCGTTTCAGATGGATAAGACGCATTCACCGCTACAACATTCAAGCTGTCCTCCATAATCATTTGTCGGAAGACCATGCGTCCGATTCGGCCAAACCCGTTTATGGCAATTGAAGTTGTCATGAATAAATCCTCCTGATGATGTTATACTCTTTATCGTTAATCCGATAATTAGTATAACATATTTTAATTGGACGCATAGTGTTTGTGAACAGATTAACAATGTTCTATTTTTCAGAATTGCGCTTGCCATTCTATTAAAATTTGATCCAATTGCTTTTCCGTTTCTTTTAATGTGCCGTCATTATAAATAACCGCATCAGCCCCGCTTTCCTTTTCAGCAATAGGCAGTTGCGAATGAATGCGATCATCAGCCTCTTCTTCAGTGAGATGATTCCTCGCCATCAGCCTTTCCTTCTGCACTTTTGGACTTGCCGAGACGACAAGGATTTTGTCGACAAAATGCTGAAGCTTGCTTTCAAATAATAGCGGGATATCCATGATGACTATCTGCGCTCCCTTGCCAAGCCATTCATCCTTTTGGCGGAGCATCTCTTTTCTTACTGCAGGGTGCATAATCCGATTGAGCTTTTGACGCTCTGTTTCATCCCCAAAAATCCTTGCGCCGATCCATTCACGATTCATTGTGCCATCTTCCCGTAACGCGCCCTCTCCAAAAGCTTCCGATATTTCCTTTAACACAGGGCTACCCGGCTCTACTATTTCACGCGAAATGACATCAGCATCGACAATCGGAAAGCCTTTTGCCCTTAACATGTTCGCAACCGTGCTTTTTCCTGTTGCGATACTGCCCGTCAATCCTATAATCATTGACATACGCTCCTCATCTCTGGCAAGAAGGGCAATAGACGGATGTTCTGCCTGCGATTTTCAAGCTTTTCGTCTCTTTTCCGCAAACGGTGCACACTTTCTTACCGTACATTTTCAAACGATCTTGCATTGTGCCTGCTTGTCCATTTATATTGCGATAATCTGAAATAGAACTCCCACCGGCATGAATGCTTTCTTGTAAAATATCGACGATGACTTTGAATAATTCTCTTTTCCTCTTTTCGCTCACTCGATCGGTTGTCCGGTTAGGATGGATTTTCATTTTGAAAAGGGCTTCCGTTGCGTAAATATTGCCGCAGCCGGAGATGACATGGCCATCCATAATAACTTCTTTAATCGGTTTACGGGCAAATTTCGGAGTACTCGCCATAGCGATAAAATGCTCTATCGCGTCTTCTTCAAAAGGCTCTGGCGCCATTTTCAATAAAGGCGGGTAGTCACCTTCTTGACGCAGCAGGCGCAACTCACCGAAGCGACGTATATCGGAATACACTAAGAGGCCACCGTCAGCCATTTCAAAGATGACATGCATATGGTTCCTAAACTTCTTCTCTGTAACATCGTCTAAAGTGTCTACAACGAACCAAGCTCCCGTCATCCCTAAATGGCTAACCAACAAATGCGCCTCGCCTTCTTTTACGAGATGGAAATAAATGTACTTACTCCTTCTTGTAACGTCCATAATCGTTGCACCAGCCATTTCGGCAATAAAATCTTCCAATGTAATTCCTTTAACGATCGCTTCTTTTCCTAATTCTTTTGATGCTTTCACTACTTCAGAGACTGTCACTTTTGCAACAGTCCTCCCTGATGAAGCCGGTGACAGCTCCCGCACGACACCTTCCACTTCAGGTAATTCAGGCATATTCATTCCTCACTTCGTTTCATACCAAGATTTCCCGAAAGCCCATTCCACTTTAAGAGGAACATCTAATTTTATTGCGGATTCCATAACTTCCGGTACGATTTCTTGTAATTTCTCTATCTCATGCTCTGGCGCTTCGAAAATTAATTCATCATGCACTTGCAACAGCATGCGCGTCTCTAATTTTTCTTCCTTCAAACGTTTATCCATATCGATCATCGCTTTTTTAATAATATCAGCGGCGGTGCCTTGAATTGGCGTGTTCATCGCTGTCCTTTCGGCAAAGCTCCGTAAATTGAAATTAGAGCTCACAATATCTGGCAAATACCTTCTTCGATTCATCATCGTCGTTACATAGCCTTTCATTTTTGCATCTGCGACGATGTCTTCCATATATTGCTTAACACTTGGGAACGACGCCAAATACGTGTCGATGAATTTCCCGGCTTCTTTCCTTGTAATATTTAAGCTTTGCGACAAGCCATAGTCACTTATGCCGTAAACAATGCCAAAATTGACAGCTTTTGCTGTCCTTCTCATGTCCGAGGATACGCCATCCTTATCGACGCCAAATACATCCATCGCTGTTTTCGTATGAATATCGGCATCTTCCCGGAAGGCAGCGATCATTTTTTCATCTTGAGAAATATGTGCCAACACACGCAACTCAATTTGGGAATAATCGGCTGCGAACATGAGCCAGCCCGGTTCTGAAGGGACGAATGCCGCTCGAATTTTGCGTCCTTCCTCTAAACGGATCGGGATATTTTGCAAGTTCGGGTTAATGGAGCTTAGTCTCCCTGTTTGCGTAAGCGCTTGTTGGAACCGTGTATGGATTTTTCCATCTTCATGGATTTCTTTTGTCAGTCCTTCAATATAAGTCGAATTCAATTTACCTAATTGGCGATATGTCAAAATATAGCTAATAATTTCATGTTCACTTTCCAACTTCTCAAGCACATCGGCTGCTGTTGAATAACCTGTCTTCGTTTTCTTAATTGGTGTCAAGCCGATTTTTTCAAATAAAATCTCTCCCAATTGCTTCGGTGAATTAATATTGAAAGGCTGTCCTGCCATCTCATAAATAATGGATTCCAATTCTGACAGCCTTGCGGACAGCTCAACACCGATTTGCTGCAGCGTCTCGAGATCTGTCTTCACACCGGTAGATTCCATTTGGCCCAACACTTTCGCTAAAGGCAATTCTAATTCATAATATAAATCAAATTGTTCGTTTTCCTTTAGCTTTTTCTCAACCGCGTCCTTCAACTTCCAAACAGCTTCCGCTTTTCGACCTGCATGTTCTGCAACCGTCTGCTCATCAGGAACTGATTTTTTAGCCCCTTTGCCGTATATCACTTCATCCGATTGAACATTCGTATAGCCGAAATCTTTCACCATAGAAGCAACATCCGTATATGTTGCAGAAGGATTTCCAATATAGGCGCCAAGCAGCAGATCAAAATCGATGCCTTCCAATTTTATGCCATATCTAAATAATGAGGCATATAAAGCTTTTGAATCGGAAGCATATTTCTTTTTCTTGCCATCCTCCAAATAAGCTTTCAATTGGTCTGAATTGCGAACATGTTCAAATGGAATATAGTACGTCTTTTCACCATCAGAAAGACTTAAACCCATAAGATCTGCATCTAAATAATTCACATCTGCCATTTCGATATGAATCGCCATTTCATCTTTAAACTCGATCGTTGAAGGATCTTCGATAAGTTGTATTGTAATTTCTTCCATCAGAACTCCCGCTTCTTCTGGAGCCATCTTTTCCAATAATGTCTTGAACTTCAAATCTTGATAAATCGCCTTCACTTGCTCTTCATTTGGCCCATCATATTGCAGTTCGTCAAGGGAAATAGTGAGAGGTGCGTTTTGTTCAATTGTTGCGAGCTCTTTGCTCATGAATGCTTGTTCTTCATTTTCGGTCAAATTTTCTTTTAATTTTTTGCCCGACACTTTATCAAGTGAAGCATAAACATTTTCAACCGAACCAAATTCCTTCAACAATTTTAACGCTGTCTTCTCCCCAACTCCAGGAACACCCGGAATATTATCGGATGCATCACCCATTAAACCTTTCATATCAATGATTTGATAAGGTTCAATTCCGTATTTCTCCATAACGTGTGCAGGTGTGTACTTTTCAATATCCGTTATTCCTTTGCGTGTAATATACACAGTAGTATGATTGCTTGATAGTTGCGTTAAATCTTTATCTCCTGAAATGACAATCACTTCATCGCCTTTTTCATTACCGATTTTGCTTAACGTTCCGATAATATCATCCGCTTCATATTGATCCAATTCATACTGCGGAATTTGATACGCATCTAACAGCTTGCGCAAATAGGGAAACTGCTCTGAAAGCTCCGGTGGCGTCTTTTGACGTCCGCCTTTGTATTCTCCATACGTTTTATGGCGAAACGTCGTTTTTCCAGCATCCCATGCGACAAGCATATGTGTCGGTTTCTCTTCTGATAAAATATTTTGCAGCATCATTGTAAAACCATACACCGCATTCGTATGAATACCGCTATCATTTGTTAATAGCGGCAATGCGAAGAACGCCCGGTATGCCAAGCTATTCCCATCTAACAGCACTATTTTTTTCTTTGCCAATCTCCACCACTCCCTTATTTTACAAGGCTTTAAAAACCATTTTTCAAATGTTGATCTTAGTTTATCTTACCATGTTGGCGATCATAAATAAAAAAGTACGATACATTTGTTCGAGTATATTTTCAGGCGTTCATAATTTTTATCATAGGGGGAACTGTAAGATAGAACTTTCAATTACTTTACGAAAGGAGGAAAAGTATATTGGTGAAGATTGCTGTGGAACAGCCTTATGAAGACGTTATGGCAGCGCTAAGTGCAAAAGGTTATGAAGTAAAAATGTTTCATTCAGACGAACAGGTTTCCGGATACGACATCGGAGTCGTCCGTTCCATCAATGAGGGAAATACTCATGAGTTCGATTTCCCTGTCGTTTCTATGAAAGGCATGTCAGTTGAAGATGCCGTTGAAGCCGTTGAAAAGAAAGTAAATCTTTTGCAATAAATACAAACAGAACCTATGGCAATTCTACAGCCATAGGTTCTGCCTTGTTCTGTTTACTCAAAATAGCCCGTTAGAATTTTTGCGTATGGAGAATCTGCTGGCAAGATGATCATCGTGTCTTCCCCAATTGTTTTTGAATAGGATTGCAGCGTACGATATAAATTGTAAAACTCAGGGTCTTTCGAAAAAGCATTATTGTATATTTTCGCCGCTTCAGACTCTCCTTCTGCATGAATGAGCGCAGCTTCTTTTTTAGCAGTCGCTAGCATTTCTTGCACTTCACGGTCCGTTTCAGCTTCAATTCGCTGCTTCTCGGCATCCCCTTCCGATAAATATGCTTGTGCAGTTGATTCACGTTCTGAAATCATTCGCGTATAAATGGAATGTTCATTCTCTTCTGGAAGGTCGATGCGTTTCATACGCACGTCAATCACTTCAATACCGAAGTTTCCTTCTTGAAGGAATCCATTCACTTTTTCTGTTACAACATCGTTCAAGTTGCCGCGGGAAGAACTTTCGTCATTTACGACATCAACATAATTCAATTTCCCCATTTCATTTCGGATAACCGAGTAAATAAACTCTTCCATCCGAGCTTCGGCATTAATAATATTTTTGGCGTTTGAGATCATTTCACCAGGGTTATTAATTTTCCAAACTGCATAGTTATCGACGATGATTCGCTTTTTGTCTTTCGTCGTAATTTCCGCCTCTGATATGTTGGACGTCATTTGATTTTTCGGCAATGTGGAAACCGTTTGGATAAACGGCACTTTCATATTTAAGCCAGGTTCTTTCACGATTCGTGTAATTTCACCAAATTGCCGGACGATCCGGTATTCATCTTCTTTTACGATGAAGACATTCGCAAGCAGTACGACAGCAATTGCGAAAATCGCAGTTAATACTAACGCTGATCTTACATATTTTTTCATATTGAAAGGCTTTTTAGGAGTGATTACTTTTTCAGCATTCTTCTTTTGGTTTTGTTTCGCCCTTTGCTTTTCAAGGAATTTTTCCTCAATGCTTTTGAACGGATTATTATCATTCGCCATCAGTTTTCTCCCCCTTCCGATTTTTGCTCAGCCGGCGGCGGTGTTTGTCTTGATATTTCTTGAAGGGGCAAGTATTTCAAAGTTTCCCCATTATCGTTCATAATATAAATTTTCGCTTTAGGCAAAACTTGCTCCAACGTTTCAATGATTAAGCGTTGACGGGTAATTGATTTGTTTTTCGCATATTCAGCATGGAGATCATTGAATAGAGCAACATCCCCTTTTGCTTGCTCTATGCGGGCAGTCTTTTGACCGATTGCTCGCGACTTAATCGCATCCCGTTCACCTTTCGCTTCGTTCACGCGCTGATTTTCATATTTTTTCGCTTCATTGATTTTCGTATTCTTCGTCTCTCTTGCGTCCGTCACAGCTGTAAAGGCAGCACGAACATCTGCATTCGGCAGCTCGACATCTTGAAGTTTAACGCCTTGCACCGAGATCCCGATATCATACGAATTCATTAAAGTCGTAAGCAAATCCCGCGTTTTTCCCTCAATTTCTGCTTTTCCATCTGTCAATGCGGAGTCGATCGTGGAACTTCCGATAATGGAGCGAATTGAAGCTGAAGTCGCATCATGAAGGATTTCTTGAGGATCCTGCGCATTAAATAAATATTTTTGCGGATCTGTAATTTTCCATTGGACAATCAAATCTGCTAACACAATATATTCGTCTCCAGTAATCATTTTTGTTTCTTTATCATAAGAGACGAGCTCTCCATCAGGATTTTGTTTATAACCAAACTGAAGACTAAATGTCTCTTTAGAAAGCTTTTCAACGTTTTGAAACGGCCAAGGCAATTTGAAATGCAGACCGGACTCCGTTACAGTCGTATCGGCATTTCCGAATGTAATAATGACTGCCTGCTCAGATTCGTCAACTGTATACCAAGTCGTAAAAGCACAGACTAATAGAATAATGCCAGCAACTACCATTCCGATAGCTACAATTGCTCTTTTTGCACTCATATGTTGTTCCCCCTTCTTCTATGTATCTACCGTATTTACGGACGTATGCTCGAGAAGTTTCAAAAAAACTATCGACTAAATCTTAAAAAAACAATTTACTTATTCAAGAGGCACTGAAAAACAGTACATAACGCGAACAATTTGTTTGCAGATCGTTAATTCTTTTCTCAAAGCTCGGCTTCAAGCTCCTCGGATATGCTCCAATACTTTGATATCCTTCTATAAAATTTTGCTTCCTCGCAGTAGTCGCACCTCCTAATACTACCAATTAATGAACACGACGCCTTCTTCGTCAGTAAAAAAGAAGCATATTCTATTCAATATCGAATAGAATTCGCTCCTTTTTCAGTTTATAATGCTTCCTTTGTTTTCTGTAAAATTATTTTTCAGATCCCTTAGGCAATACTATAAAAAATGATGTGCCAACGCCAATCTCACTTTCTACAGCTACATGCCCCCCATGCGCTTCAATAAGGTGTTTCACAATTGCGAGGCCTAAACCGGTGCCGCCGGATTCCCTACTTCTCGCTCGGTCCACTCGATAAAAACGTTCAAATAGACGAGGCAATTCATCTTGTTTAATTCCAATTCCTTCATCCTTCACTTCAATGATAACTTCCCGATCGGATTCAGTTATGTTTATTCGAATCGTTGTATGTTCTTTTGAGTAGTTAATCGCATTGGA
This sequence comes from Sporosarcina contaminans, assembly GCF_042679045.1. Lineage (NCBI taxonomy): Bacteria > Bacillati > Bacillota > Bacilli > Caryophanales > Caryophanaceae > Sporosarcina > Sporosarcina contaminans. The sequence goes on from NZ_JBHTLT010000132.1 coordinate 23,331, forward strand.
CAATAAATTGACCATAACTTGAATAAGACGGTCCCGGTCGACTTCAAATGTAATTTGTGAAAAATCATTCATTTCAATCGACATATCTTTTCGAATCAACTTACCCGAAACGATATTGATGGCATCTTGAATAACCTCGGCAACTGTGACCTTTGAGATGTGCAAATCGAATCCTTCTCTTTCAATGCCAGATAACTCAAGAAGATCATCGACTAACAGCTGAAGCCTATTGCTTTCCTTTTGTATAATTTCAAGAAATTCCTTTAATACATTTTGCTCAGCCATCGCACCATCCAATAACGTTTCAGTAAACCCTTTTATCGATGTAATTGGCGTTCTCAATTCATGAGACACATTTGCGACAAAATCCTTTCTCACTTCCTCTAATCGTATGAGCTCCGTTATATCATGCAAAACGACAATAATCCCCAACCAATTTCCATGTTTTCCGATAACTGGGGCACCATAGACACTTAAAAATGTTTGACCATGTTTAACTTGCTTTTCTTGAGCTTCTTCGGTTAAAAAAACATCTTCAATTATCTTCTCAATATTAGTCGGCAGACCGATGTCTTTAAATGGCTTCCCGATCAATTCGTCTTTTGTATAGCCGAAAGTGTTTTCAAATACACCGTTCAATAAGTTGACCGAGCCTTCTCTGCCGAACATAAGCAGCCCGCTTCCCATACTTTCAATCAAAGTTTTCAAACGCTCTTTTTCCATACCACGCATGATGGACATTTCATGCAAGTTTCTCGCTATTTGATTAATGGACAGCGCTAATCTATCCTGCTGAGCATCCTGTACTAATGGTGTTCTAGCTAAATAATCACCGGATGCAATTTTTTCTGCCGTTTCTGCAACCGAGTCAATTGGCTTAGTAAAATGTTTAATGATCCGTGCTGCGAAAAATAATGAAATAATATAAGTGACAACTATAAGAACAAATAAATATAGCGAATACTTTCTCTGAACAATCGCGTCAGCTTTTATGTCTACTATATGGAAAAACTGGCCAAGGACAACGCCAAGACCAGTTAACAAAATGAATAGCAAAACAGCAAATGCAATGAATAATCGCGAGTAAAATCCTCTCATCAACTTTTCTGCTCCTCGAATTTATAGCCGATGCCTCTTACTGTCTTTATGAATACGGGTTTCTTCGTATTTTCTTCTATTTTGTCACGCAAATGGCTCACATGGACATCTACAATCCTTGTATCGCCTGCAAAGTCATAATTCCATACTGCACTTAATAATTGATCGCGCGACAATACACGATTTTTATTTTGCATAAAATACACGAGCAACTCAAACTCTTTAGGAGTAAAATCCAACGCATTTCCATTTAAATAGACCTCATATCGATCAGGATGAACTGATAACTCTCTTGAACGCAATACTTGACTCTCTTCCTCATCAATGCCTGTCCGGTCGGTCGTGCGCCGCAGAACAGCTTTTACGCGCGCTACGACTTCTCTTGGGCTGAATGGTTTCGTCATATAATCGTCAGCGCCAATCTCAAGACCCAAAATTCTATCGGGTTCTTCACCTTTAGCAGTAAGCATTATGATCGGTGTATTAATGGACCGCTGCCTTAAATATTTACATACTTCAATACCGTCCATTTTGGGCAACATCAAATCCAATAATATCAAATCCGGATTTTCATTTTCTACCATCAATATGGCCTCTTCACCATCGGACGCTTTAACTGTCTCAAAGTTGGACTGCTTCAAGTTGTATTCAAGCAACGTCAAAATAGGCTGCTCATCGTCCACAATCAAGATTTTGCTACCGATTTTCTCCATCTCCCTTGCTCTCTATCTAATATGATGATCAAAAATTATCCAATGCACGAGATGTTAAGTTCTCTTCGACTACTGGCGGCAAAATTGTAACAGTGCCTTCAATGACAGCTTTACCATCCTCGTTTTTCGCATTCACAGAAACCGTTATCATATTTTTTTCCACTTCTACTTGCATTACTTCAAATAAAAACTCAATTGTTTCATAATGGTAAACGATCTCCGGAAAATTTAAATTTTGCTTTACGATATGTGAACCGGGACCAGGTAAGTATTTTGATATGGCAGAAGTAATAATGCCCGTCAACATAATCGTAGGAACGATCGGCTTTTCAAATGGTGTCTGCGATGCATAATCATGCTGAATATATAATGGGTTGGCATCATTCGTCAGTCCGAGGTATAACAGTAAATCCTTATCCTCGATCTTCTCCGTCAGCTTTAGCTTTTCACCGACAGCAATTTCGTCAATCTTTCGGCCGACCCGCCTTTTTTTCCCTAATATCAAAAACTACTCCCCCTTAACTCCTAAAATAGAAATGTTGATACTCAAAGTGTATCAATAAAGTTCCGAAAAGTGCAAGCAATGGCGTCACTACTCCACATCTCTGTTTAAGAAATGCTGAACTGCTCATATAGACGATTCATTACATATAACACACGCCAAGTACTCAAAAATCTTCGTTTACACACTTAAACCACTAACTTAAACGTAGAAATCGTCGCAAAAACTCATGAATGCGGTTAATTAGCGCATAACATCTACAAATCACTAAAAAACCGGAAAGCCAAAACGGCTTCCCGGTTTTCCAATTATTATGTTAGAACCTTCATGACGGCTTTCACAGAATCCGCGGATTTCGATAGTGCTGCTTTTTCATCATCCGTCAATTCAAGTTCTATAATTTTCTCGATACCGCCTGCTCCAAGCACAGTTGGAACACCAAGATAAATGCCTTCCATTCCATATTCGCCCTCGAGATAAGCAATGGAAGGCAATACTCGTTTTTGGTCTTTCAGAATCGCTTCTGCCATTTCAACAAGCGACGCGGCAGGTGCATAATACGCTGAACCATTTCCAAGCAAATTAACGATTTCGGCGCCACCTTTTCGAGTGCGTTCTACGATTTCTTCGAGTCGTTCAGCAGGTATCAATTTTTCAAGAGGCACCCCGCCAGCTGTCGAATACCGAACAAGCGGTACCATATCGTCTCCATGTCCCCCAAGAACAAATCCAGTAACGTCTTTGACGGATAGATTCAATTCTTGTGAAACGAATGTGCGGAAACGGGCTGTATCCAATACTCCCGATTGACCGATAACACGTTCTTTCGGGAAGTTAGATTCTTTGTATACTGTATATGTCATTGCATCGACTGGGTTCGTCAACACAATAATTGTTGTGTTTGGAGAATGCTTTACAATTTCGCTTGTTACAGCTTTCATGACTTTTTGATTCGTTTGAACAAGGTCATCTCGGCTCATTCCCGGTTTGCGGGCAATCCCAGCTGTAATGATGACGATGTCAGAGTCTTTCGTTTCTGCATAGTCCGAAGTGCCGATAATATTCGCATCGAAACCTTGGACAGGACCTGCTTCAAGCATGTCTAACGCTTTTCCTTTTGTCGGATTTTCCATTTGTGGAATATCAACTAATACAACGTCGCATAGCTCTTTTTGTGCAAGCAGAAATGCAGTTGTTGCTCCTGTAAATCCAGAACCAATTACTGAGACTTTTTTACGTTTCATTGTCATGGCAAAACTCTCCTTTTTTGATTCGATATGTATAAAGGGGGAGACTTGCTCCCCCTTACTGATCAGACAGCCGATTAAAAGCGCAGCATGTCTATAACTTTAACGATTTACAGATTTTTAATCAATTCATCCGCGAATTCAGATGTTTTAACTTCTTTCGCGCCATCCATTAGACGTGCGAAGTCGTAAGTAACAACTTTAGACGCAATTGTCTTTTCGATAGAAGCTGTGATCATGTCCGCTGCTTCGTTCCATCCCATATGCTCAAGCATCATAACACCTGAAAGCAATACTGAACATGGGTTCACTTTGTCAAGACCAGCATATTTTGGAGCAGTACCGTGAGTTGCTTCGAAAATAGCATGTCCTGTAACGTAGTTGATGTTCGCGCCAGGTGCGATACCGATACCGCCAACTTGTGCAGCAAGTGCATCAGAAATATAGTCGCCGTTTAAGTTCATCGTTGCAACAACATCGAACTCATTTGGACGAGTTAAGATTTGTTGAAGGAAGATATCAGCAATCGCATCTTTTACGATGATTTTGCCCGCAGCTTCTGCGTCAGCTTGTGCTTTGTTCGCAGCGTCTGTACCTTCAGCTTCTTTAATTTGATCGTATTGGTTCCAAGTGAACACTTTATCGCCAAACTCTTGCTCAGCAACTTCGTAGCCCCAGTTTTTGAAAGCACCTTCTGTAAACTTCATGATGTTTCCTTTGTGTACAAGCGTTAATGATTTACGGCCTTCTTTAAGTGCATAGTTAAGCGCACCGCGAACAAGGCGTTTTGTACCTTCCTCAGAAACTGGTTTAATACCAATACCTGATGTTTCAGGGAAGCGGATTTTGTTAACACCCATTTCATTTTGAAGGAATGAGATCAATTTCTTTACTTCATCGGAGCCTTCTTTGTATTCAATACCTGCATAGATATCTTCTGTGTTCTCACGGAAGATGACCATATCGCAGTCTTCTGGACGTTTAACAGGAGAAGGAACACCTTCGAAATAACGTACAGGACGCAGGCAAGTGTAAAGGTCCAACTCTTGGCGAAGTGCAACGTTCAATGAACGGAATCCACCACCGATTGGAGTTGTCAAAGGTCCTTTAATTGCAATCAAATATTCTTCGATCGTATCAAGCGTTTCTTGTGGAAGCCATTCGCCAGTTTCGTTGAATGCTTTTTCTCCAGCAAGAACTTCTTTCCACTCAATTTTTTTCTTGCCATCATAAGCTTTTTCAACAGCCGCTTCCATTACGCGGGATGCTGCATGCCAAATGTCCGGGCCAGTTCCGTCCCCGATGATGAATGGAATCGTTGCGTGATCCGGCACATTAAGAACGCCGTTATTTACTGTGATTTTTGCCATTTTCTATTCCTCCATTTCAAAATGAGAGGGCCGGTATACTGAGGATACCGCCCCGAAGTATTTCCTTGTAAACTCATTCAAATCGACAGAATGTCTTTTGAATAACCCTACAAATTATCGTTCATTGATTGGCACATATTTTTGCATATCTGGACCAACATATTCTGCGCGTGGACGAATCAATCGATTGTTGGAGTATTGCTCCAAAATATGAGCCGTCCAGCCTGAACAGCGGGATACTGCAAAAATAGGTGTGAATAAATCATGATCGATCCCAAGTGAATGATATACCGAAGCCGAATAGAAATCAACGTTTGGCGGCAATTTCTTCTCGCCAGTAACGATTGATTCGATCTTCTCGGACATATTATACCATTTCTCTTCTCCGCGGAGTGAAGTCAATTTTTTAGACATTTCGCGAAGGTGTTTTGCACGAGGGTCACCTTTGCGGTATACGCGATGTCCGAACCCCATGATTTTTTCTTTATTGTTTAATTTTTCGCGGATATAATCTTCCACTTTGTCTTCTGAGCCGATTTCAGTAAGCATTTTCATTACTTGCTCATTAGCGCCGCCATGGAGAGGTCCTTTCAGGGCACCGATTGCAGCAGTAATTCCGGAATACATATCGGATAGTGTCGCAACACAAACACGTGCAGTGAAAGTAGATGCATTCAATTCATGGTCTGCATGCAGCACTAGTGCCTTGTTGAACGCTTCTATTGCAATATCTTCCGGCTCTTCGCCATTTAACATATAAAGGAAATTCGCTGCGTAGCCAAGCTCTTTTTTCGGAGCAACAGGTTCTTGTCCTTTACGGATACGGGAAAAAGCAGTGACAATTGTAGCAATTTTCGCTTGCAGCTTAATCGCTTTGTTGTAGTTTGCTTCATCAGACATATCTTCAGCTTGATCATCGTATAATCCTAAGAGGGAAACTGCTGTACGCAATGCAGCCATAGGATGTACATCTGCGATTGGGTATGTTTTGAAATGATCTAAAACTTCTTGAGGAACAGCCATATTGTCTGCAAGTTGCTGTTTTAGCTCTGAAAGCTCGTCCTCTTTCGGCAAACGCTGATGCCATAGCAGATAAACAACTTCCTCAAAACTTGCATTTTCCGCAAGATCATCAATATCATATCCGACGTATGTAAGTGTGTCATCAATAATTGAACTGATGGCGGATTGTGTCGCTACGATCCCTTCCAATCCTTTTGTTGCTGTCATATGAATCGCTCCTTTGCTCAATTTTGCCTATGCTCTGCATGAGAGACATATGGCAAATCTACTGTTCTTTTACCTTCACTTAAACGCTTACATGACCATTATAATCAAATGTAACAGTTTTGTGAATGGAAACGCTTGTTTTTGGTAATGAAAAAATGCTGGAAGGACGGAAATATGCTGAAAAATCACGAAAAACTAAGAACTTTTGCTGCCCCATTTCTACAATGGATTCCCGCTGTTCTTGCTGGAATTTTGCTTTTCGCAGTCCCTCCTATCGGCATCGCAATTCTTGTCGCTTACTTCACTTCACCGATATTATCAGCGATCCGGCTAATGATTAAATTGCCTTTGACAATTGCAACCTTGTTTGTCATGGCTTCCATCCTATTTATCGTTATAGCTTTTTCTTTCATTGCATTGCACGGTTTAATGGATGCGGTCCCAATCGTAGAAAAACATCTTTCGCCATTAACGGGTAGCACTGACATAGCTGGTAAAGTATTCTCCTTTTTAGAACAAAAAGTGATTGAATATGGACATGCGCTAATTGATTATGGAATTACGTTTACAACAACGCTGTTTCAACAAATATTTAGCCTGTTCATTTTCCTTGTTGCCTATTTTTTTGCGTTAAGAGAATCGGGCAAAAACAAATTTTGGTTTTTAGTTTATTTTCCTAACAGCATGCGAAAGTCTGCGAAAAGGATTTTCATGAGATCAGGGGAATTATTCGGCACGTTCTTATTCGTAGAAGCAAGACTATTTTTGCTTACCTTCATCATATTATGTTTAGGTTTTTCTGCCCTTCAATTTGAAGCACCGATCGGAAGCGCTTTTTTAGTGTCCATCGTTGATAGTTTGCCATTCTTAGGAATAGGTATTTTCATCATTCCAATGGCGATTTTTTTCTTGTACACGAAACAATTATCGATTGGAATTGCTTTAATTTTGCTTTATGTGTTCGTCTTAATCTCTCGGCAATTAGCTGAATCTTATATGTGGGCCTCAACATTTAAATTAAAACCGATCCATGCATTCTTCATTACAGTATGCTCCTTTTACATTTTCGGGCTGCTTGGAATTTTACTTACGCCTTTTTTGCTGTTCGCCGCACTGAAAGTGAAACAGCACCCGATTTTTAACGGATAATAATTTGGCCATTTTTCATCATTTTGTAGATGCGCCTTACGATGAATGGCCGAATAAGCTTTCTTGGCCATTTCAGCAATAATAATAAGCCCACTATATCCGTCAGGAACCCAGGAAAGATCAATAATACACCACCGATGAAAATACATAGGCTGTCTATCGCTGCATTGCCCGGCGTTTCCATGGAGGCAATTCTTTTCCGAAAGTCATTCCAAGCTTTCAAGCCTTGTCTTTTCGCAAAATATGCACCGCCTGCTCCAGTAAATAAAATAAGCAAAATTGTCCATAAAACGCCAATTTTGCTGCCAACATATAAAAGTACCGCCAACTCGACTAATGGCACAACGACAAAAGCAAATATTAGCCATTTCATAATGTCAACTCCATCTGCAAAAGGCCGCCATTTTCCCGGCGGCCTTTGCTCTATTTAATCGATTCCTTTGCGGATAAATATACCCGCTTTGTACAAATTATAAAACAATTACAACACACTTGCATGTCCATTATAAATAACGCCCGATTCAGCATCCATCGTTATTTCTGCCCCATTGCTAATGACTTTTGTGGCGTTTTCAACACCGACAATGACAGGGATTCCTAAGCTTAAGCCGACGACAGCTGCATGGCTAGTCAATCCGCCTTCTTCGGTAATTAATCCGGCACATCTTTCAATTGCCGGCATCATATCCCGGTCGGATGCTTTCGTAACGATAATGTTTCCTTCTGCAGCGGAAGGGTCAATATTTTGTGGATTCGGTACGATTACTGCTCTTCCATAAGAAACAGTTTTCCCAATTCCTTGCCCACGCGCTAACATGTCGCCAATAACGTGGATTTTCATCAAGTTTGTCGTACCTGCTTCTCCGACAGGAACTCCAGCAGTAATAATAACGACATCACCATGTGTCACGTATTGGTGCTTGACACTCTCTTCGACTGATTCTTGCAAAATTTCATCGATCGATGAAACACGTTCGCCTAAGATTGGATAAATCCCCCAAACGAGGCTTAGTTTTCGAGAACAAACTTCCGAAGACGTAATCGCGATAATTGGGCAGCCCGGGCGATATTTAGCAATCATTTTCGCAGTATGGCCGCTTTCAGTAGGTGCTAATACTGCTTTCACTTTTAAGTTAATTGCAGTGTAGGCGGCAGCCTGTCCAATTGCTTCCGTCATATTGCCATGTTTTTCACGGCGGCGTGTTGAAACGACCGAACGATAATCGACAGCTCCTTCAGTGGCTAGAGCAATACGGTCCATCGTTCTTACTGATTCGACCGGGTATAATCCCGCAGCCGTTTCACCAGAAAGCATTATAGCGTCCGAGCCATCTAAGATCGCATTGGCGACATCACTTGCCTCAGCTCGCGTTGGGCGCGGATTTCTTTGCATGGAATCCAACATCTGTGTTGCCGTAATAACCGGCTTGCCTACTTGATTACATTTTTCAATCATCTGCTTTTGAACTAATGGTACTTCTTCCGCAGGGATCTCCACGCCAAGATCCCCCCGTGCAACCATCAAACCGTCTGAGACGTTCAATATTTCATCTAAATTGTCGACGCCTTCACGATTCTCGATTTTTGGAATGATATGAATTTGACGGCAATTATTTTTCTCCAATAGTTCCCGAATTTCCATAACATCGGAGGCACGGCGTACAAATGATGCAGCTATAAAGTCTACTTCTTCTTCAATGCCAAATAATATATCTTCTTTATCCTTTTCTGTAATCCCAGGCAGTTGGACTGAAACTCCTGGCACATTGACGCCTTTTTTATTTTTTAAGACGCCTGAATTGACGACTATCGTATGAATGAGACCCTTCTCTTCATCTTTTCCAGTCACTTCCAACTGGATAAGCCCGTCATCCAATAATATGACGGAACCCTTGTCTACATCCTCAATCAATTTTGAATAGGTTACGGAAAATACATGCTCGTCCCCTTCGACTTCCTGCATGGAAATATCGATTTCTTTTCCAGTAATCAATTCGACTTGCCCGTTTTTCATGGAATGCGTTCGGATTTCCGGACCTTTTGTATCCAACAGTATGCCTACCACTTTTCCTGTCCGTTTCGATGCTTCACGAATCGCTTTAATCCGCGCCCTATGCTCCTCATGGGAACCGTGGGAAAAGTTGAGACGTGCGACATTCATACCCGCCTCCATTAATTGTTCCAATACTTCAGGTGATTCACTTGCAGGTCCGATTGTACATACGATTTTAGTCTTTCTCATTCAATAACGCCCTTTCCAGTATCCATACGCTTCAGCGTAAATTTTTGCATGTCTCACTAAGATTATTATATCGATAATTCCTTGGACAATTTATAAAGCTCTCTGTCCACGGAATGATCCCTTTTTACAAATACCTCTTCCAAAGGATAGTCTACCACCATATGTTTTTGCATACCAATGGCGACTCCTCCTCTACCTTCTTTTAACACCTCAACCGCTCTTGCACCATATTGGCTTGCAATGACCCGATCTCTTGCAGAAGGGGAGCCTCCGCGTTGAATATGTCCCAAGACAGAAACACGTGTCTCTATATTCGCTGTTTCCATCAGCATTTTTGCTAGTTCGCCCCCAGACATAACGCCTTCTGCAACGATAATAATACTATGCTTTTTGCCGCGGCCCGTTCCGCTTTTCAACCGTTCAACGACTTCATGAATATCATAATCCTCTTCTGGAATTAAAATCGTTTCCGCTCCACCTGCAAGACCTGACCAAAGCGCCAAATCCCCGGCATCTCGTCCCATCACTTCAATAATGAAAGTCCTTTCATGGGAAGTCGCTGTATCTCTAATTTTATCGATTGCATCGATAACAGTATTCAATGCAGAATCAAAGCCGATTGTAAATTCAGTGCCATTAATATCATTGTCAATTGTAGCTGGCACACATGCACATGGAATTCCCATCTTCATCAATTCATATGCACCTCTAAACGATCCATCCCCACCGATGACGACAATTCCCTCAATGCCATTCAGCTTCAATTGATCAACAGCTTTTTCCCTTCCTTCAGGAGTCATAAACTCCGAAGACCTTGCTGAACGGAGCATCGTACCTCCGCGATGAATGATGTCGCCGACGGAGCCTAATTGAAGCAATTCAATTTTCCCATCGATTAAGCCTTGGTAGCCATTGAAAATCCCGGCTATTTCAAGATTTTCATAAATCGCTTTCCGTACGACTGCCCGGACAGCTGCATTCATGCCTGGTGCATCACCACCGCTTGTTAGCACAGCAATTTTTCGCATTTGGCACACTCCTTTCATATATGCAGTTACATTATAGCTTTTTAGACATATGTATCATTTCCTAAACAGTCGAATTGCCTATATTCTATCATTCATTGCATTCTTATAGAAGTAAGGAGACATATTCTTAATAAAAAAACTGTTTTAGACTAAGGCTAAAACAAGAAAAATCGTTGAAACGGAAAGCCACCCGCCCGCTGTCATGCAAAAGGTCTTGCATTTAAAATGCAGCCATTGCCTAACGCTATTACGGAGTGTCGCCTATTCCAACGATTTTCAAGCGTATTGCTTTTCAATTTTATTCAGTAAACTCACCAATTCGGCGGAATTTTTCATATCGGTCTTCGATCAATTCCGACCCACTCATGGAACAAAGGGAATGTAATGATGTTTTTAGAACTTCCCTAATTGCATCAGCTTGTTTTTGAACATCACGATGCGCGCCTCCCAATACCTCTGGAATAATCTCATCTATAATACCCATTTCCTTTAAATGCGGCGCTGTAATTTTCATTGCTTCGGCTGCCTGCTTAGATAAGCTTGCGTCCTTCCATAGAATGGATGCAGCCCCTTCAGGCGAAATGACGGAATATGTGGAATGCTCCAGCATATGAATCCGGTTGGCTACGCCAAGTGCCAGCGCACCACCGCTCCCTCCCTCTCCGATCACAATTGAAATGATCGGAACCGTTAAGCCCGCCATTTCGACTAAGTTTCTTGCAATTGCTTCACTTTGACCACGTTCTTCCGCAGCTTTTCCAGGGTAAGCCCCTTTCGTATCAATAAAACAAATGACCGGACGCCCGAATTTTTCCGCCTGTTTCATAAGGCGTAGTGCTTTTCGATACCCTTCAGGATGCGGCATTCCGAAATTACGCTTAACATTTTCCTTCGTATCTTTTCCGCGTTGATGGCCGATGACTGTAATCGGCATGCCATCGAAACGGCCAAGTCCTCCTACAATTGCTGCGTCATCCCCAAAATTGCGATCCCCATGCAGTTCAATAAAGTCTTCAAACAACTCCGCGATATAATCTAATGTTGTCGGACGCTGTGGATGCCTTGCAACTTGTACGCGATCCCACGGTTCCATATTGCCATATATTTCTATTTCTAAATTACTAAGCCGGGTTTTCAATTTTTCGATTTCATCTGAAAGATCCACTTCATTTGTCGATGTGAACTCTTCTAATTCCTCGATCTTTTCTCGCAGTTTAACGATCGGTTCTTCAAACGACAATGTTTTGCTCATGCTTTACTTCCTCCTTCACTTGATGGAGACCGATCAATTTTCCGATGCTTTCTTTTAGATCACATCTATGAATGACTGCATCTACTTGACCATGTTCCAAAAGGAATTCCGCCGTTTGGAAGTTATCTGGCAATTTTTCCCTAACTGTTTGTTCAATGACACGCCTTCCTGCAAACCCGATCAGCGCTTTCGGCTCAGCGATATTAATATCCCCAACAGAAGCGAAACTTGCCGACACACCACCTGTTGTCGGATATGTCATAATGGAAATGAACAGCAATCCTTCATCCGCATGCCGTTTTAGCGCAACGCTTGTCTTTGCCATTTGCATGAGTGACAATACCCCTTCTTGCATGCGGGCGCCGCCGCTCGCTGAGAAAATCAATATAGGAATACGTAATTCCGTTGCCTTCTCAACAGCCCTCGTAATCTTTTCACCGACGACAGATCCCATCGAACCCATCCGGAAATGGGAATCCATTATCGCAACTGCTGCTTCATGGCCATCTATCTTTCCTACGCCGGTCAATACTGCCTCATTCAATCCTGTCTTTTTTGCATCTGCTTCCACTTTTTCTGTATAGGAAGGAAATGACAGCGGGTTTTCCGTTTTTAAATGATCGTCCATCGATTGGAAAGTGCCTTCATCGAACAAGCACTCCACCCGTTCTTGAGCTGTCATTTTAAAATGGAAATCACATTTCGGGCAAACTTTTGCAGTTTTCATTAAATCCTTTGTTAATATAATTTGTTTACATTCGGGACATTTCGTCATAATCCCTTCTGGTACATCATGTTTAGCATCCGAAGATGGTATTGTGATCGCTTGTTTCTTTTTATTTTTTGCAAATAAATCGCGTAGCATTCATTTTCCCCCTTCGATTTCATCAATCCATTGACTATATGCCGATAGTGCTTTATTCTCATCGCCTTGAATAATGCCTAGTAACAATTCGGCAACAATCGGCTTTTCTCCTTCATCTGTCATCTGCGAAAAAGGAATTTTGCTATATTGTCTTAATATGAACCAAATTTTCAAAGATAGTCTGTTGTTCGCTGCAACGATCATTTCCCGAATGATGTCTTCACGCAACACTGAACCACTCTCTTCCAAATTGGCATATAAGCTTTCCCAAACAGGCAATGCATGTTTAGCAGGATCACCGCAAATGGTTTGGATTGCTGCTCGCTCATGAATGCTCCTCGTATTATCCACATCGGCTGCCGAATTCGGCTGTTGCATGACAAAATCGGATAGCACTTCAACGAGCTGATGTTTTTTGAAATCAGCTAAAAACGTTCCTTCTCCGCGCCTCGTTTCAATTAGGCCTAATAATTCAAGGCTTCTCAAAGCTTCACGCACAGTAGATCTGCCAACTTGCAACTTTTCGGCTAACACTCGTTCAGAAGGCAATTTATCTCCTATTTTTACGCCTTCTGTTTTAATCATCAACCGCAGCTCGCTAACAATATCAATAAACATTTTTGATGGTGGATTTGGATTTTGCATTCGAGAACCCCTTTGGATAATCTTCATCGTAGAAAGTGGTCAGACCACTCATGTCTTTAAGCATACAGAAAATAGGCGCAAACGTAAAGTATTTTTAGGAAGTTAGGAAAAAAAGAGTGAATGTTTATATACCAAAAGGATGATTTTTCAATGTTTAGGAATGCAATGCAATCGCTCAAAGCTGCATATCGAACTATAAGCGCATAAGTCAATATAGGAGCGCACGAACACTCACCTTTTGCCAAAATTTCCGGACAGGGACGCATGGGATATATGCAGAAATACAATTGCTGCATGCATATCGACTGCAATTGAGCGCAAATATTCCTGTTTAAGAACCAAATTAAAAAACAGTGTTGAAACAACATTTCGTTTCAACACTGTTTTCATTTTAATTATACTTCCTTCACTGACTGTACTACTATTTGGGGCTGTCCCCTTCTTCTTTCAACTGTTCCCTCGATCATTACTAAATTCAGTTCTTGCAAATGAACATTATTCGCCGCATATTGTTTCGGGAAAATGGTGCAAGACTTTTCGCCTGTTTCATCTTGAAGCGTAACAAAAGCCATCGCCTCGCCTTTTTTCGTTCGAATCCTTTTAATGTCAATCAGGAGCCCGACTACTTTCACAAAAGTACGGTCGTTCATTTTGTCAACTTCAGATAAAGCAAGATAACGTTCCTGCATCCTTCTTTTCATCTCGACAGCAGGATGTTCGGATAAATAAAATCCCAATACTTCCCGCTCGTTTTCAAGCAATGTCAATCTTTTCATCGTTCCGCCTGGAGAATATTTTGGGTTTGCAACAGAGTAAATCACTTCATGCAATAAATCATCACCTTCCGGACGGACAAACAAAGCATGATTCCTCGCCGCATCAATCGATGCTAAAAGCACTGCCCGGCTTTCTCCGAATTCATCCAATGCCCCAGCTTTGACGAGCGGGATAATATTTTTCTCCGTAAAATGATCACCGCCAATTGCAACGGCAAAATCAAATAACGATGTCCATGGCTTGCTGATCCTTCTTGCCTCTTTCAGCACATTGTAAAATGTTGGCGTAATTCCTTTTATAGCGCCCAAACCTAAACGGATATGGCCATTTTCAACGATATGCATATATTTGCTTTTGTTGACGGAAGGAGGCAAAATTTGAATGCCTTTCTCCTTTGCTTCCCGAATCATTTCCATCATTTTCTCTTGATTGCCAGCTGCGGTCGATAACAACGCAGCATAAAAATAAGCTGGCTCATTCGCTTTCACATAAGCTAACTGATAAGAAATATAAGAGTAAGCAACAGCATGGCTTTTTGGAAATCCATAATCTGCAAATTTAACGATCAAATCATAAATATCAGCAGCTACCTTTTCCGGAAAATTGCGGCGAACAGCACTTTGCACAAAGTGAATCCGTTCCTCATGCAAAATTTCCCTTTTCTTCTTGCTGACAGCTCTGCGCAATAAATCAGCTTCAGATAGGGAGAACCCCGCAATACGAACCGCAATTTGCATAATTTGCTCCTGGTAGACGATAATGCCTTCTGTTTCCTTTAAAATCGGTTCCAATTCTGGATGCAAATAAGTGAAACGTTCATGAGCATTTTTTCTTTTACTATATAGAGGAATGTTTTCCATCGGACCTGGCCGATACAAAGCTGTAGCGGCATAGACATCTTCAAATTTATCTGGTTTTATAAGTCGTAAAGCGTCGCGCATGCCCGCTGATTCGAATTGGAAAATGCCCGTCGTATCGCCTGCTCTAAATAACTCAAGCGTCTTGTCGTCGTTTAACGGGATTTTATCATAACGGAATGTTCCACCTTTATCATGCTCGATCATTGATTTGATGCGATCCATTAAAGTTAGGTTCCGCAATCCTAAGAAATCCATTTTCAATAAGCCCGACTCTTCTACATCGCCCATCGCCCATTGTGTCAAATAGATGTCTTCCCCCCCGTTTTGCAATGGAACTGTGTTCACTAATGGGGTTGGCGATAGGACGACACCTGCAGCATGGGTGGAAGCATTTCTTGGCAGACCTTCTAATGCTTTTGCAGCATGCAGCCATTTTTCACGAATCGGGTCAATTGCAATCCATTGCTGTAGCGGCTTTGAATTATTAACTGCCTCTTCAAGCGATCTTGCATGTTCTTCACGGATCGCATTCGATACGAAAGCCATCTCTTCATTTGTAAAATCAAAAACCCGGGCTACATTTCGTGCTACCGATTTAGTTGAAAGCGTTCCAAAAGTAATGATTTGAGCGACATGACCTTTGCCGTATTTTCGGGCGACATATTCGATTACTTCTGACCTTCGGTGATCTGCAAAGTCTACGTCAATATCCGGCATTGTAATGCGTCCTGGATTTAAAAAGCGCTCAAAAATCAAGTTGTACCGAATTGGATCGACATCGGTTATATGGAGTGCATAAGCGACAAGCGAACCTGCCGAAGATCCGCGACCAGGACCTGTTAAAATGCCATGTTCTCTTGCAAATCGGATGAAATCCTCGACAATTAAAAAATAATCGGCAAATCCCATTTCACAAATGATGCCAATTTCTTTCTCCAAACGCTTTTCATATCTTTCATCAATAAATGGAATCCTTCTCTTTAAGCCTGCTTGACAGTTGCTCTTCAATAATTTCTCGGCGGTCATACCTTCGGCTACAGGAAATTTCGGCAAAATGAATTGAGCAGGCGGCAAGCCCCCATTACAGTATAAAAGCATCTCAGACATATTCGAAAGCCATTCCGGACGATCTGAAAACCAATCTTTCAATTCCTCTTCGGCCGGTACATACGCATTTTCTTTACGTGTTTGTGGCTTAGATGGATCATTTAATTTATAGCCTAGGCGGATTGCCGAGGCGACTTCGAATGCAAATTCATCCTCTTTATGCAAATAACGAGATTCCTGTATCGCTGTAATCGTCAAATGAGCTGCTTCAGCCATTTCAACAATCGCATACTCCTCATGATGGCGGATACCGCCCGGCCTACCGACTCCGATGTAAAGCGATTCTTCGCCACAACTGTTTGTCAGGAGGCGAATCAAATCCACATTTCGTAATCCTTCATAAGAATCATCCGTCATCGGACAGATGAAAATACAGCCTGCACTATATGCTTTCAACCATTTTAAAGGCAATGTTTCCGTTTCACGAGTAGAAGAAGCACTGCTAATTTTCAGCAAATTACTGTAACCGATATCGTCTTTTGCATACGCATAGAGCAATACAGTCCGGTCATCATCGATCAACAGCTCAATCGACAGGCCAATGACCGGCTTTATGCCATATTTCTCCATCACTTTGCAAAAAGACCGGACGCCATACATTTTCGAGTTGACGATACCAACTGCTACAGCCCCCCTCCTTTTCAGAAGCGGGGCTAATTGATCTAATTTAATAATACCGTGCAATAGATCCGCACCGGTAATTACTTGCGGATAGACAAGAGCCAATTGAAATCCCTCCGCCCAATTAATTTGCTGCACATAAGCCTTTCAATTTTTGAATGATTTCTTCCGCTTTATCCCAAGAATATATGGATGCACCGGATGCAAGAGGATGTCCTCCACCACCGTACTCGGCAGCAAGCGAGTTAATGACTGGTCTTTTTGAACGGAAACGAACTCGTATTTGATCATCTTCCTCGATGAAAATGACCCATGCACAAATCCCATTCACATTCCCTAAGGAACCGACAAGCGACGATGTCTCCGTTGCTGTCACATCGAATTGCTCCAATATGGATTGATCGATTTTAATATAGGCAGCTCCGTTTTCATCCATAACAAAATTTTGGTAAATATAACCTTGCAAATGCAATATATTGCGATCTAACTCATACATCCGCGCAAATAATTCCGTTCGATCAAAATCATATTTAATCAGTTTGCTTGCGATTTCAAACGTCTTTTCCGTTGCACTCGGGAAAATGAATCGTCCGGTATCTCCAACGATACCTGCAAACAACAGCCTCGCTGCTTCTACCGGCATTTTCCAACCATATTCCGCCTTACCTTCTTCATAGAGAACGTAAATCATTTCTGAAGTGGAACTTGCTGTCGTATCGACCCATCTTAAGTCACCGTATTGGTCGACATCTGGATGGTGATCGATTTTTACGATAAAGTCTGCCGCTTCATAATGCTGATCCGCATCGATGCGTTCCGTGTTGCCTGTATCCGTAATAATGACGAGCGCTCCGGCATAATCCGACTGTCCGATTTCATCCTGCAGCGCCAAATAAGAAAGCAACTCATCATGCGTTCCAGCAGCGTATACCAACTTGTCCGGATAATTCGCTTTAATCAATTCTTTCAGCCCTACTTGCGAACCGTAAGCATCCGGATCCGGCCGAACATGCCTATGTATGATGATTTTGTCGTACTTTTCAATTGTGTCAATGATTTGTCTTTTCATTTTTCCAATTCCTCCGGTTATAATGATTTCTATTCGCATTCTATGTAAAAAGCCGATACAATGGAAACAGTTCTTTGATGGAGGCTTTTTGTATGAAAACACTTAATTTCTTGCTCGTCTTCTTTATTGTCGCATCCGGCGTCTTTTATTTCTATTTTAAAACACGCCAATTCAGGACAAGAAGCGTATTCCCGATCCGCAAAAAAATGTTTGCAAGCAAAGCTGGTGCATTTTTAGGCGGACTACTATTTTTCTTCGGAGTGAATCAACTTATTCTGTTTCAAGGAATCGCCACTTACATAGTTGCTGGGCTGTTTATCGTTTTCGGCGCTTATATTATGATCTTCAATACGAAAGCTGCGAAGCATTATAACCAATTTGTCGATGAGGAAACGAGACTGAATGAAAACTGATGCCTATAATTTGGGCATCAGTTTTTATCTTTCAAACAGCTGGTACATGAACATCGCTTTCGCAATAAGTTCCCCTTCCGAAAATAAATCGAAATCCACTTTTACGATTCTTCTACTCATATGCAATATTCTTGGCTCAACGGTAACAGTGCTTCCCAGTTGAACATGTTTAATGAAATAGACATTCATATTTTCCGGCAAGCTCTCTCCGCGCTTACGCATTTTAATTGCACGATTGCCAACTTCTGTCAACAAGGTCGTTAACGCACCGTATGATAGCGAACCAAATTGATTTGTCATTTGAGGAACGACTGTAAATTCGATGGATTGCGGATCGTCCGAAACCGCCTTCATTTGATTAATAACAATATCATCGATCTTTTCACCTTGCTGCGGCTGTCGCTGCGTCATTTGGAACGCCTTTAAAACGTCCTGCCGGCTAATGATCCCTTCCAAAACGCCGCTGTCGCTCACAACCGGCATTAAATCGATCCCTTCCCAAATCATGCTATGCCCTGCTGATGCAACGCTCGTCTTCCCACTAACCGTAATCGGATGGGGGGTCATCACTTTCCCGATCATTTCATGGTCAGCTTTTCCAACAACGTCTCTTGACGTAACGATGCCGACCAGTTTGCCATCCTTTTCAACAACAGGATAACCAGAATGAACCGTTTTGCTATTAATATTGTTAAAATAGCCGACGGTCTCTTTCGGATAAAACTTAATCGTTTCATCTACAGGCGTCAAAATATCTTCTACAAGCAATATTTCCTTTTCGATCAATTGGTCGTAGATCGCGCGATTGAGCATTGTTGCAACGGTAAATGTATCATAGCTCGAAGAAATGATTGGCAAATTTAATTCATCCGCCAATTTCTTCACTTCATCCGCCGCATCAAAGCCACCAGTCACAAGAACGGCAGCCCCTGCAATTAAAGCGATTTCATGGGCTTTCAAACGATTCCCGACAATTAACAAGCTGCCGGCATCTATATATCTTCTCATATCGTCTAACTGCATTGCCCCGATCACAAACTTCGTCAGCGTCTTATGCAAGCCCCCTCGACCACCAAGGACGACGCCATCAACAATATTGACAACTTCAGCAAACGTCAGCCGTTCGATATTCTCTTTCTTCTTCTTTTCAATGCGAATTGTGCCAACTCTTTCAATCGTGTTAACCAACTTTTGGTTTTCGGCTTCCTTAATCGCCCGATACGCCGTGCCCTCACTAACTGAAAGCGCACGCGCAACTTGACGGACCGAAATCTTTTCTCCTACATCCAAACTTTCAATATAACGTAGGATCAATTCATGTTTTGTTGACATACCTTCACCTTTTTCTCTAATAACCTACCCTTATTTTATCATAAAACATGCCAAATAGCGCCAATACAACTACTTGTCTATTCCCCCATTACGAAGTTACATCGCTTTCATGTATAGAAGGAATTAAAAACGCATAAATACATTTTCGCGAGCATAAAAGGCAAATAGGACGCATAACGTTCACTGACGCACGCATAACGCTTCCCGCAAGCGCATAAACAGTATGAAATGCGCATAACTCGCTGCACAAGCGTATAAACGACTTGGAACGCGCATAACTTCATACATAAACGCATAAACGTTGCTGAACAAGCATAATTTCTAATGAAAAGTTGGATTAAGGCATCGGTCATTTGCTACACAATGTAAAAGTGCGTGTAATAAACGTAAGGGATATAAATCGGCAACACAACGTAAAGTGAGCGCAACGAAACGTAAATGGAGCGCAACACAACGTAAATGGAGCGCAACACAACGTAAACTCGGCGCATCACAATATAGAACGAGCAACACAACGTAACACGGCGGAATGGATTTTTTCAGAAAAAAACCAGCCAAGTTTAGGCAGGTGCGCGACAATAAATAGATACTGTAATTAATCGTTAAATTCCTTATTCGATTGTCTTTTCGCAAATGTCGAAGGTGAAAATGATACTTCATATTTTCCTGTGAGCTCTTTTCGTACTTTTTCTGTTAGTCTCAATCCTTGTTTATTATGTTTTACCTCAAGTTCAACCCCATTTTGTACGATGCCATCGGTGTTCCAATCAATCCACTCACCGTATTGAAAAATCCATTTCGCCAATTCTGACTTCAATTCAATTGATAGTGGGACAAGCTCTATATCTATATTGGCATAACATTTAGCACACCAAATAGCGTCCGCACCGATATCCGCTTCAACTTTTAAATTGACCGTTTGATCACAGTTACATAAATCTACCATTTGAATTATCGCCTCCCTTATAAGTATTGTAAATTTCGTTAGGGGGATAATCCATTACTTAAGATAGCCCTCTTCTATTCCCATGGTGGCGCTCATTTACAATTAAAATAGCAGCACGATTATATCAATGTTTCTCTACTATTTAATTCCAAAAACTATTCCTCAACATTGTCGGTAGTTGCTGCCTGTACATTCACTTCTTATCATTGACTAATCCAGACTTTCTATAAAAACATTCAATTCGAATACAGGGCATTGATCAAATCTCACATCACCATTAAAAAATGTTGAAGCATTTTATTTACTGTTAAAGACATTTTCAAGTGTAGTATTTCTGAAAGATCAATCCAGTTTAATTCACCTTCATCAGTATTTACGAAGTCTTCCCTTGTAGTTCTGCCAAAATAAATAAAATGTTGACGAATCTCATCTTTACTTCTTCTTATTAAAATATATCGAAGCTTAAATTGTTCTATTTCATTACTTCTAATAGCAGCTTCCTCAAAAATTTCTCTTAAACAGGATTTTTCTGGTACATTATGTTCATGAGCTTCCAAATGTCCACCGAGACCGGTCCATAAATTAGAAGTTAGGGTTCTTTCTTTAGATCTTTTCGACATTAAAATCTTATTGCCATTCAGAAGATATGCTCAGTCAACATTCTCATTTTTACCATTCGTTTTCCAGCTCTTTTCTTATTTGAAAAATGCCCTATTGCATTTATTCAGGTGTATTCAACAAATAAAAACGAAAAACCCATCGCCAACAACAGACGATGGATCTTTGTTTTCGAAGTCAAAACAGCTATCTTTCTTATAAATTGAGTGAATCCCCAGCTTCCATAATTTTCACTTCATGCGTCTCTACAAGTTCCTTGAATTTTTGCGGATCCTGCTTGATCGGCGGAAATGTGTTGTAATGGATTGGCACCGTTAATTTCGGGTTAAGAAACTCCACTGCAGTTGCTGCATCTTCTGGGCCCATTGTGAAGTTATCTCCGATCGGCAAAAATGCTACATCAATTGGATTTCGATCCCCGATCAGCTTCATATCGCCGAACAGCGACGTATCTCCCGCATGATAGATCGTCTTCCCTTCAGCTTTGAATAAAATTCCAGCAGGCATTCCTGCATAGATCACTTCATTATCTTCCGTCGTATAAGAAGAACTATGGAAAGCTTGTGTATACTTCACAGTTCCAAAGTCGAATTCTTTCGCTCCTCCGATGTTCATCCCATGAGTTTGCAATCCTAACGAGCCTAAATAATTCGCAAGTTCGACAGGTGCAATAACGAATGCATCATTTTTCTTAGCAAGCTCGATCGTATCCCCTACATGATCATTATGTCCATGAGTCAATAATATGACGTCAGGCTTTTCCTCTTCTACTTTCAAATCAGTCAAACCGTTTCCGGTAATAAACGGATCAAATAGTATCGTTTTTCCCTTTGTATCAATCTTCACTATTGAATGGCCATGATAAGAAATTTTCATCTTATATTCCCTCCAAAAAATAATCTCTCTTAAATGTTCTGTATATAACGTCTAAATCCTCTTTTTTTGGTATGATTATATAGTGAAAAGGAGGAGTATTTATGTCTAAAATTAATGAACTTCAAAAGTTTTTGCAAAATGAGAACGTAGATGCCACTTTTATTACAACTCCTGATAATGTTTTTTATGTTTCGGGATTCAGAAGTGAACCTCATGAAAGGCTTTTAGGCGTCATGATTTTTAAAGATGCTGAACCTTTTGTCATCTGCCCTCTTATGGAGGTTCCTGATTTGAAGGCGACCGGATGGGAATTTGAAGCAGTTGGCTATGAAGATACAGACGATTCATGGGAAATACTGAATGCCGCTGTTCAAAAAAGAGGGGTTGCATTAGACAAAATTGCAATTGAAAAATCGCATCTAACTGTTGAGCGATTGGAACGAATGAAGCAATTGTACAGTAAAGCTGAGTTTGTCCGTTTGGACGACCAGTTGAACAAAATGAGAAATATTAAAAGCGAGGATGAGCTTGCGAAATTGCGCAAAGCTGCAGAACTTGCCGACCGTGCAGTTGAAATCGGATGCCGTGAAATCGCCGAAGGTAAAACTGAAATGGAGATTTTAATGGCAATCGAATTCGAAATGAAAAAATTAGGCGCTGAAAAAATGGCATTCGATACGATGGTCCTTTCAGGTCCTAAAACAGCATCTCCGCACGGCACACCAGGAGACCGTAAAATCCAAAAAGGCGATTTCGTCCTATTCGATTTAGGTGTTTCCTACGAAGGATACTGCTCTGATATTACACGAACAGTTGCATTCGGTGAGCCATCGGAAGCACAACGTAAAATTTACGAAACAGTCCGTGCTGCTGAGCAAGCTGCGATCGACCTTGTCCGTCCAGGCGTGAAAGCGCGTGAATTGGATGCAGCTGCTCGCAATGTCATTACAGACGCAGGCTATGGTGAATATTTCACACATCGTCTTGGCCACGGTATAGGCATCTCTGTACACGAGTTCCCTTCCATTACAGGAACGAACGAAATGCCACTTGAAGAAGGAATGGTATTTACAATCGAACCGGGCATTTATCACCCTGAAATAACCGGCGTCCGAATTGAAGATGATGTCGCAGTAACTGCTGACGGAGTGGAAGTTTTATCGAAATTCCCGAAAGAACTGCAAATTATCCAACCAAAATAATAAATGAAAAGGGCTGTCCAGGAAACCGATTATGCGTCGGTGTCTGGACAGCCCTTTACTTATAATTTATTTGTTCAATAAGGTTTCAGCCGCTACATATTCCAATCCTTGCGCTTCAGCTACCGCTTTGTATGTTACATATCCTTCGAGCGTATTCAAGCCTTTTTGCAATGATGGATTATCCAAACATGCTTGTTTATAACCTTTGTTTGCGATTTGCAATGCGTATGGAACCGTTACGTTTGTCAAAGCCATAGTTGACGTACGTGGAACTGCACCAGGCATATTCGCAACCGCATAGTGAACGACGCCATGTTTTACATATGTCGGGTCATCATGTGTCGTTACACGATCCGATGTCTCAAATATGCCTCCTTGGTCGATCGCGATATCTACAAGCACTGAGCCAGGTGCCATTGATTTGACCATTTCCTCGGACACTAATTTAGGTGCCTTAGCCCCTGGAATCAACACACAACCAATTACTAAGTCAGAGTCTTTTACGGATTCAGCGATATTGAATGGATTGGATACTAACGTTTGGATATCATCTCCGAAGATTTCGTCCAATTGACGAAGACGTTCAACAGATAGGTCTAACACTGTAACACGTGCGCCCATGCCGACAGCGATTTTCGCTGCGTTCGTTCCAGCTTGGCCGCCTCCTATAATTGTTACTTTTCCTCTTGAGACACCAGGAACGCCCGATAGTAAGATCCCTTTTCCTCCATTAATTTTCTCGAGGTATTGTGCACCGATTTGCGTTGCCATACGGCCAGCTACTTCACTCATTGGCGCTAATAGCGGCAAGGAGTTGTTCGGAAGCTGTACAGTTTCGTAAGCGATGCCGACAACTTTCTTTTCGAGCATTGCTTGCGTCAACTCTAATTCTGGAGCAAGGTGCAAATATGTGAAAAGAATAAGGCCTTCACGGAAATATTCGTATTCAGAAGGAAGCGGCTCTTTTACTTTCATGACCATTTCAGCATCCCAAGCCTCTTTCGCAGTTGCGACAATTGTCGCCCCCGCTTCGACATATTCTTCATCAGTGAAGCTTGAACCCAAACCCGCACCCGTTTCGATGAGCACTTCATGGCCGGCAGACTTTAAGTTGAATACGCCAGCTGGTGTCATTGCGACACGATTTTCGTTATTTTTGACCTCTTTAGGAACTCCAATACGCATTTCTAATCCCCCTAATTGAAAGAAAAATTGGTTGGTCAATTCGGTTGATTCCGAATTACCAATGTACAATCAATTCTATCAGATATTAAACAAATTTGCTCTCCTTTCCTATCTATTTGAGTATTCTGTTTAATAAGCATATTAATTTGTCAATAGATACGTTGAAACTGCGATAGATTTGTCGAAATTAACGACTTTTCCTCAATTTATTTTAATCTTTTAAAAGGATTTTCCTCATTTTTCCCGAAGAGTTATTATGAAATAGAAATAAATATAATAAATGGAGTGATGAGTTATGGTATTAAAGTATGATCAAATCATCGTTGCGGTTGACGGTTCTAAGGAGTCTCGCTGGGCATTTAAAAAAGCAGTGGCAATCGCAAAAAGGAATAATAACGCTTCACTGAACCTCGTTAATATTATTGACACTCGTTCTTACGCTGCTGTAGAGGCATATGATCGTTCAATTGCAGAGCGCGCTCAAAAATTTGCTGAAGAACTATTAGGAGAATACAAACAAGAAGCCGAAGCAGAAGGATTAAACAAAGTAAATATTATTGTCGAGTATGGTTCCCCTAAAACAATGATTACACGTGATTTGACTAAAAAAATTGAAGCTGATTTAATCATTTGCGGTGCGACTGGGCTCAATAAAGTTGAACGATTCCTTATCGGAAGCGTATCCGAAAACATCGTCCGTACAGCAAGCTGTGATGTATTAGTTGTACGCACTCCGGAAGAAGAATAAGATTTTTATGAAACATGCGAAGGATTTATTTTCTTTCGCATGTTTTCATTTACCATTTCAAAGCTGTTCTGATAATCCAAACAAAAAGCGATTTCACGTTCTGAACCGAACGAAGAAATCGCTTTTACCGTCTATAAGTTGTTAATTGAAACTAGTATCTTTTGTAAGAAAGATAGCTTAAGAAATATTTGCAACGCGCACCGTATCTCGCACGATCATAATTTCTTCATCTGTCGGGATAACGAACACTTTTACAGGTGAATAAGGGAAATTGATATGTACTTCTTTGCCACGCACTTTATTTAAATCAGGATCGAAATAAACGCCCATGAATTCCAAGCCTTCTAATACTTTTTCCCGTACCTCCATACTATTTTCACCAATACCTGCGGTGAAAATGATCGCATCGACGCCACCCATTCTTGCAGCGTATGAACCGATGTATTTATGGATTCGGTCGGCGAAAACATCTAAAGCCAATTCTGCTCTGCTGTTCCCTCTCGAAGCTTCAAGTGTAATATCACGTAAATCACTTGAAAAACCGGATAACGCCAACATGCCGGATTCTTTGTTTAGCACTTGAAGCACTTCTTCAACTGTTTGCCCAGTTTGCTCCATAATATACGGGATTAGAGCCGGATCAATATTCCCCGATCTTGTTCCCATCGTTACTCCAGCCAATGGTGTAAAGCCCATTGATGTATCGATGGACCGGCCATTTTGGACAGCTGCAATACTTGCCCCATTTCCTAAATGGCAAGAAATGAGACGTGTATCTTCCAACGGCCGATTCAGCATATGAGCAGCACGTTGAGTTACGTACTTATGGCTCGTCCCATGGAATCCATATTTTCGTATGCCATATTTTTTATAGTATTCATAAGGCAACGGGTACAAATAAGAACTTTCCGGCATCGTTTGGTGGAACGCTGTATCGAAAACTGCTACCGCCGGCACATTTGGTAATGCTTTTTGAAACTCACGGATCCCGACAAGGTTTGCAGGATTATGTAACGGTGCTAATGATGACAATTCCTCGATATCTTTTAGAACCTGATCATCAATCAAAACTGAATCGCTGAATCGTTCACCGCCATGAACGACACGGTGACCGATCCCTGAAATTTCATCTCCTGATGTGACAACTTTTTCAGACGACAGTCGAGCCAATAATAATTGTGCAGCGGCTGTATGATTGGGAATGTCCACTTGCTCCTTTAACCTGCTTTGTTCAGTTTCCATAGAAAAACTTGCTTCTGACAGACCTATCCGGTCTATTAACCCTTTTGCAATAACCTTTTCCTCAGGCATATCGATTAATTGATATTTCAACGAAGAACTTCCTGCATTGATCGCAAGAATTTTCGGCATATGCAAACCCTCCTAACAGCTATTGAGCTATTGTTCAACCTTCTTCAGTCCAAGCATCCAATTGTTGAAGGAACGAAGACATCGCTTGTTTGTTTTTCATATCTGGAACTTTCGTTAGCAGAACGTCTTTTGTAATTCTTGCCCCTACAGCAGGCTTCTGCAAAATGAAGATGGATTTTGCATGTGCTTCGCTCTTAAATAATGAAGCTGGCAATTGGATGACAGCTCGGATGTCAGCATTCTTTTTCAAATATCGATGCAATACATCCGATTGTTCAGACTCAAATAAAAAGGCTGGCACTAAGAATATACCATATCCTTTTTCCTTCAGGTGATTCATCGATTGTTCAATGAATAAATGGTGTGCATAAGCATGTCCTTCAGCTGGCATAAGCTGATAATTCAATGCATTTTCATCATCTGGATAATAACCGACCGGCAAATCGGCAACGACTAAATCTACTGGATCGATCATGAGTGGACGCAATGCATCTTGGACAAAAAATTCCACTGGCTGTTCTAACAGCTCCGCAACTACTGCAGACAAGCGTACAAGCAAATCATCAATTTCCACCGATTTGCCGTTTGCCTTGCCATCCATAGCGTTCATGACGGTAAATAGTAAGTTTCCAGTTCCTGCTGCCGGGTCCATTAACGTAATTTGGTCGTACCCTTTCATTAAACCAGTTCCAATATGGCCAATGAGCATGCCAATTGCATCGGGTGTCATTTGGTGATGAGGCTGTGCACTTTCCTTCATCCCTTTTAAGACAGCCAATTGAATGCCTCGCCTAATTTCTTCTTTCGTTACGTCCTCCGTCAGCTGCAAATCTGTTTCTCCAGATAACCAGGCGTTACATGCCAAAATGACAGACTCTAAATAGATATCATCATTTTCAGCTGCGAACTGATCAATGAATGTAAAAATCTTCTCTGTATTTGTTACCATTTTAATCCCTCAAATCGAGCTTCAATTTATTTTGCACGTGAACAAAAACCCACCCGTTTCCGAGTGGGTTTCCGTCCATAAACATTATTGATTGTTTGTTAATTTCTTAACGGCTTCAATTGCCTTATCATAATCCGGGTGGTTCGTTACTTCATTTACATATTCGACATATGTGACGTTATCATCTTGATCGATAACAAAAATTGAACGGGCTAGCAGGCGTAACTCTTTCATGGCAACGCCGTACGCTTCTCCGAATGACAGGTCGCGATGATCCGAGAGAGTTTGGACGTTTTTGACGCCTTCTGTTGCACCCCATCTTGCCTGTGCGAAAGGAAGATCAACTGAAATCGTTAAAACGACGACGTCATCTCCAAGTGAGGTAGCTTCTTGGTTGAACTTCTTCGTCTGTTCAGAGCAAACACCTGTGTCGATTGAAGGTACAACACTAATGAGTCTGATCTTTCCTTTTGAATCATTCAGCGTAACTGGCTTCAAATCATTTGAAAGCACTGTAAAGTCAGGAGCTTTATCACCTACTGCAACTTCTTTTCCAAGTAATGTTACCGGTTCTTGTTTAAAAGTGACATTTACCATTCTGACGCCTCCTTATCATTTCAGTTCATTCTACTAAACAATCGTTCCACCTTGCAACTGTTCGCCCTTTTGCGGAGAATTTACGACTTTCTCCTCTTTTACATACGTCTCTTCGTGAACGACATAAGTATCCGCAAATAAGTCGTGCAGCGCTTCTTTCTTCGGCATGAAAACAACTAACAAATATGGAATCGTCAGCAGTTTTGAAATAAATCTACCGATGACCTCCCTAAAAATGACCGTGCTCCAAGTCAATTTTTTGCCGTTTTTTCCAACTACTTTAATACCTAAAATCATTTTGCCGATCGTTTGCCCTAAAAACTTCGTCATGAGGGCAAAATACAATAGGAAAAGAATTAGCAACGCGATTTTATACGGACTGAAGAGCAAGAAAGACGGATTCGATATTTTGATATCCATAATTCTAAATAGCGGTTTTAGTATGATTCCACTAACCGCCCAGACGATTACACTATCAATAGTATACGCCCAAAAACGTGTCCAGAAACCTGCATATTTCAATTTGTATTGCACAATGTTCGCATTTTTGGAATGATGTTGGACGGGATCTGCTTGCGGAACGGATTGTTGTTGTTCAAAGTGTTCTGTCATATCGAAGGTCCCTCCTTATTTCTCACCATATAAGTACATCATTCGTGGCGCGTCATAATCCGACAGCAGTTTGCCGATCATTTCAGTTTCCAAGCTGCGCCCAAACAGATTGCCGATCTCCACTCCAAATAAAGATCCGAAACCTGCCATAGTTGAATATTCAAATACCGAGGCATCTTGCAAATTATAATCAGCTTTCAACGCATCGATAGCGTCTGCAACTTTTCCTACTTCATCCGCCAAATGGGATTCAATCGCTTGGCGGCCATTTAAAATGCGCCCATCCGCTACTTTCTTCACGTCTGCAACAGACATGTCACGTCCTTCTGCAACAATCGATACGAAACGTTCATAAGAATCATTAATGATTTCTTGAAGCATTTCATGCTCTTCTTCCGTCATTTCACGCGATCCGCTCATAATGTCTTTATAAGGACCCGTTTTAATTGTATTGAAATCAATGCCATATTTTTCTGCAAGCTTCGCATAGTTAACGCTTTCCATTATGACACCGATCGAGCCTGTAATCGTTTCAGGATGCACAAAGATTTTTTCAGCCGGAGCAGAAATATAATATCCACCAGAAGCCGCCATTCCGCCCATTGCCACATAGATCGGCACTTCACGTTTTTCTTGAATTTCCTTAATTGCATCATAGATGTCCGATGACTCAACAACCCCTCCTCCAGGAGAATTGACGGATAGTACAACCCCTTTTACCGTTTTATCATTTAAAATATCGTTTAACTGGGACATGAACTGCTTATGGTTGTATCCATCAGCCGCAAAAAGCGAGCTACCCGTGTCTTGAATGATGCCATCTACTTTAAGGACTGCGATCCGATCTTTTAAGCTTCCTTGTTCAATGATCATTTCACCGTAGCCAGAGCTTCCTTCTGCCATTTCATCAAACAGCTTGTTAAAATCTCTTGTAAATATGTACGATAGTGAATTAACTCCTACCGAGATGAAAATTAGGACTGCTGCCACAATAATGGCAATCCACCGTTTCATATTCATCATTTTATATACTCTCCCTTCTTACTTCACAATTAACTTCTACGTAAAAAAGCACAAAACGTTTCACTTTTTGATAGAATGAATAGAGAACCATCCGAAAGGGGCAATCAATTTTGGCCGATCGAATGAATATATTCATTTTTACTAAACAAGATGAAGATTCGCTTTCAAAAAAAGAAATTGTCATTGAAGCGATGCAACACGAAGGATTTAAAGTTGTCGAACAATCAGAAGATGCCAATATCATTATTAGCATTGGAAACGACGGAACATTCCTGCAAGCTGTACGCAAAACTAATTTCCGTCAAGATTGTTTGTATGCTGGTATCTATTCTGAAGGAAGACAGGCAATGTATTGCGATTTCCATTATAACAATCTACATGAAATGGTACTCGCGATTCGAAAAGCGGATATTGAAGTGCGCCGCTATCCGCTCATTGAAGCATCGATTGACAATCAGCAAACTTTTTATTGCTTGAATGAGTTCAGCATACGTTCAAATATTATTCGCACTTTTGTCGTCGATGTCATAATTGATGACAAGCTATTTGAAACATTTTTAGGCGATGGATTAATCATCTCAACGCCTACAGGCAGTACAGCATATAATAAATCTGTCCGCGGTGCAGTCGTCGACCCATTCCTTCCTTGCTTCCAAGTGACGGAGCTTGCATCGGTGAACAACAATACATATCGAACACTTGGTTCGCCTTTCATTTTAAGCGGCGACAGAAAGCTGAGGCTGCACGTCCACCAAGACGGAAATGACTTCCCTTCCGTTGCTATGGACAACGAGGCAATCGGAGTGCGAAGGGTCGTAGACGTTGAAATTGGGCTGAGCGACAAAGTCATTAAAACAGTAAAACTTAAGCATAATTCTTTCTGGGAAAAAGTCCAACGCATTTACTTATAATCGCAAAAAAGGGAGCCATTGTCATGTCTAATGGCTCCTCTCTATTTATCCAAAGGATGTGATAAAAGCAATGCGGTCGGAACTTTCCCAACCAAACTAAGTAAATGCTTACCAATTGTGATGGAAAACCAATCAAAGAGTTTGATTGGCTGACCAATTGAGTTTTTGCAAGATCTTCAATGCTATGAAACACCCAAAAATTAACTGTTAAAAAATATCATAATTTCAAATGGTCTCTTCTCGTCATGGCAATTAATTTAGGAACCGTAAAGAGGATCAACGCAGCCCATATCATTGAAAACGACAGCAATTCCACCTTTCCGAAAGTTTCCTTATACAAAATGACACCGATGAACAGCATCATCGTTGGAGCAATGTATTGGATGAAACCTGCCACGTATAGTGGGATGAGCTGAACCCCTTTTGCATATAGAACGAGCGGTAACGCGGTTGCAATTCCCGTCAAAATCAATAAAAGATCTGTCTTCCAATCGATATGAAGGAAAGCGGCATCTCTTTGCACAAATAAATAACAATAATAGCCAACCGCAAAAGGCAACATGAACATTGTTTCAATCACAAGTCCCCTCATCGCGTCTAATTTAATATTTTTCTTAATAAATCCATACAAAGCGAATGTAAGCGCAAGCGCGATTGCGATCCAAGGGAATTTTCCATATGAAATCGTCATCATTAATACACCAATGGCTGCAACTATAACAGCTGCAGTTTGCGTACGGGACAACCGCTCTTTTAAAAATAGAATTCCTAAAAGGACGGATGCTAATGGATTTATATAATAACCAAGGCTCGTTTGCACGATGTATTCGTGATTGACAGCCCAAATATAAATAAACCAATTCGAAGTCACTAATATAGAAGCGGTGAATAAGCTCCAAAACGCTTTTTGATTTCCCCAAAGGTCCTTGAAATCAGCTAATAACGCTCGAACATCCCGCATAAGGATAACAGCTATTAAAGTAAAAACAAATGCCCATAATATGCGGCCCGTTAAAATTTCATCGCTTTGCACATGATCAATTTGCTTCCAATAAATTGGCATAATTCCCCAAATGATAAAAGAAACAGCTGCGAAAATGACACCTTTTTTCTCTGTCTGCATAGAAGACGCCACCTTTTCCTTTGAATAAATCGGAAAAACCGCCCGCCTTATGGCAAACGGTTTACCATTATCAATGATTTTGTTCCATTTTCCGCAACTCGACTCTCATAATTTTTCCTGACGCGGTTTTCGGGAGTTCATTGACGAATTCAATTTTTCTTGGATATTTATAAGGGGCAGTCATTTCTTTCACATGATCTTGCAATTGCTTCACTAAAGTCTCATCCTGTTCCCGTTCACTATCACGCAGCACGATAAACGCTTTGACGACACTGCCTCGTTCCGGATCTGGACTTGCGACGACAGCACACTCCCTTACAGCTTCGTGTTTTGTCAGTGCATCTTCCACTTCAAATGGACCAATCGTATAACCGGAGCTAATAATTATGTCATCTCCTCTTCCCTCAAACCAGAAATAACCATCTTCATCTAACTTAGCTCGGTCTCCAGTTACATAATAGTCGCCTCGGAATTGCATTTTTGTCCTTTCAGGATCATTCAAATATTCTTTGAACAACGCAGGTGTTGTAATGTGGACAGCTATATCCCCAACTTCGCCCGGCGAAACCGGAACTCCATCTTCATTAATGATGTCGACTTGGTTGCCCGGCGTTGGCTTGCCCATCGATCCAGGACGTGCATCCATCCCGATCATCGTGCCGACAAGCAATGTATTTTCCGTTTGTCCATAGCCATCACGCACATCAAGATCGAATGCCTTCTTAAATATTTCAATAACTTCCCGATTTAAAGGCTCCCCTGCAGATACTGCACTCCTAATTGAGGACAGATCATATGACTGCAAATCTTTTGTTTTCGCAATGAAACGATATTCTGTCGGTGTACAACAAAGAACATTCACTTTATATTTTTCAATTAACTGCAAATACGTTTCAACATCAAATTTTCCATCGTAAACGAACCCGGTAGCTCCACTGCCTAAAACAGAAAGGAACGGCGTCCAAATCCATTTTTGCCATCCTGGTGCCGCAGTTGCCCAAACGATATCGGTTTCCTTAATGCCGAGCCAGTTCGGTGCGGCAGTTCGGAGATGAGCATATCCCCACGCATGTGTATGGACAACTCCTTTAGGCTTGCCCGTCGTTCCAGAAGTGTATGAAAGAAATGCCATATCCGACCCTTTCGTCTCTGGCCCAACATATTCTGAAGATGCACCTTCCATCATATCTGTCAATGAAAGCTGACCATCCTTCGCTTTTCCGATAATGAATAGCTGGACATCCTTTAAATTCTCGACAGCATCAAATTGGTCTGTAAATGCTTCATAAGCGACAATCGCTTTCGCACCGCTATGTTCTATTCTATATTCGATATCCGATGAGCGCAGCATTTCGGAACTTGGAATGACGACGATTCCAGCTTTTAACGCGCCGACATATGTAATGTATGCTTCAATGAGGCGCGGCATCATCACTAAGATGATATCACCTTTTTTCAAGCCGTTTTCCGTAAAAACATTTGCCGCCTTATTCGCAAATTCCATTAATTCATCATATGTAATTTCCTTTTCTTCTCCGTTATTATTTACATGAATCAATGCAGTTTTTCCATCCCCGGTGGCAAATTTCTCAATTTCACTAACGATGTTAAACTTTTCCGGTGCTAATAACTCTTCTCGATTCATACGAACTCCCCCTTTGTATAGTTCATTATACAAACGAAATAGCCATATTTCAAAACATATTTATTTTTCTAAAATGTGTGCGTATAAACAAAACTCTTATTGGCAATGCTTGAACAAACATCGGCACTTGCTCTAAAACAATAAAAAACTGCCCCGGGATAAACCCGGGACAGCTCATCTACAAATAATTATTTTTGGAAGCCACTCATTTGTTGTTGGGCTTGACGCACTAATCGCTTCGTAATTTCTCCGCCGACGGATCCGTTGGCACGCGATGTGGAGTCCGGTCCAAGGTTTACACCAAATTCTTGTGCGATTTCGTACTTCATTTGGTCAAGTGCTTGTTGTACTCCAGGAACTAAAAGTTGGTTTGAATTGCCGCTGTTGTTATTAGCCATGTCGTTCTCACCTCCTTGTGCACATAGAATGGACCGAAATCAGAAATCCATGCAGGAGATGAACATGGTAATTTATTCAAATATATTAAAGCAAGTCATCGAATTCCTCAACTGCAACTTTCCCTGTCTCCACTACAGTGCGGTTTTTTACCGCTTCTTCAATTAACGCATCAAAATCAAAATAACTTTCAAAATGCTCTACTTTTTCTAAGCGTGGTTTTGTCTTTGGATTAGCTGGTGTAAATATCGTACAGCAATCTTCATATGGTCTTATCGAAATATCATAGGTACCGATTTTTTGGGCAATATCTATAATATTTAACTTATCCATCGCAATAAGCGGACGCAAAATTGGAGTCGATGTGACAGCATTGATCGCCGTTAAGCTTTCAAGCGTTTGGCTCGCAACTTGACCAAGACTTTCGCCCGTTACGATTGCCAATGCACCGATTTCTTCCCGCACTTTATCTGCAATTTGCATCATCATTCTCCGCGTTGTCGTCATCGATAAATTTTCAGGAACTTGGTGAACGACAGCTTGTTGCAATTCAGTGAATGGAATGATATGCAAACGGACGGAAGCGCCGAATGTACTCATTTTCTGCGCCAAATCGATCACTTTCTGTTTTGCCAAGTCACTCGTAAATGGCGGACTCGCAAAATGGATCGCATCGACCGAGACGCCTCTCTTCATCATTAAATATCCCGCAACAGGGCTGTCTATACCACCTGAAAGCATAAGCAAAGAGTTGCCGTTTGAACCGACCGGCATACCGCCAGCGCCTTTATGCGTGGATGAAGTAAGGAAAGCGCCATCTGTCCGGATGTCCACTAATAATTGAATATCCGGGTGCTTCATTTTCACACCTAACTCTGGGAAATGGCGAAGTACATGACCTCCGATTTCTTGCTGCAATTCAGATGTGACATACGGGAACGACTTATCAGCGCGTTTAATTTCCACTTTGAACGTTTTCCCTTTTGTTTCATGCGAGCCGATCACTTCTATCGCTTTCGCCTTAATGGCCTCCAAATCAGCTTCACATTTCGCAACAGGGCTAAATGATTGGATGCCGAAAATGTCAGGAAGCCTTTCCATCGCTTCTTTCATTTCCTTTGGATTATCAGAGAGCAAAAACATCCGGTCTCGTTCTGCACGTAAGCGCACCGACGACAAATCATGCATCGCATCTTTTATATTTTTTCTTAATCTGCGAACAAAGAAGTTTCGATTTCGTCCTTTCAAAGATAATTCTCCGTAGCGGATCAGCAATTCATTCCATTCCATCATTTCAAGCCCCTCTCCATCAATTCCATAAACCTTTTTATAACGTCTTTGCAAATTTCAATTTGCTCTTTATGATTATCCTTGCCAAAACTCAACCGAACGACTCCATTTTTAAAAGAATTTTCTAAATGAATCGCCTCAATTACATGGCTAATTTGTTTGTTTTTGGATGAGCATGCACTGGAAGTTGATATATAAATATCGTTTTCCTGAAAATAATTAATTGCAACTTCACCATTAATATGTTTGAAAGACAAGGATAAAATATGAGGAGCCGCACTATTTTCAGCAATTACTTTAATGTTTTCATACTGATTGCAAAATGCGATTAATTCATTTCTCCATTCTCTAAAGTCCTTTCTTTCCGTTTCTACAGCGCTCATTCTCATCGCTTTAGCTAGCGCCACCGCATTCGGTACAGAAACGGTGCCATTGCGCAAACCTTTTTCTTGCCCGCCGCCATAAGTAAGCGGCTGAGGACGAATGCCATGTTTCATGATGAGTGCACCCGTTCCTTTCAACCCGTTTATTTTGTGAGCGGAAAGCGTAATCGCATCTGGTCCATTTTCATCCATCGCTACAGGAATCTTTCCGAAGCTTTGAACGCAATCGGAATGGAAAACAGCACGTGACCGTTCCTTTACCGCTTTTGCGATTTCCTGAATCGGCTGAATTGAACCAATCTCATTATTCACATGCATAATACTTACTAATATCGTCTCTTTTTTTATTTTTCGAATCAATTTTTCGACGGAAATGCAACCCTCTTCATCAACGGGCATGTAATCCACTTCAAATCCTTCTTCTTCCAAATATCTGCATGCATTTAAAATTGAAGGATGTTCAATTGAGGTAGTAATTATATGATTCCCTCTATGTTGCAAAGCGCGTGCGAAACCAATAACAGCTAAATTATTCGATTCTGTTCCGCCGGAAGTTACAATTACCTCACCGTTTTCACAATGGACAATTTTCAACATTTGTTCCTTTGCACGCTCTAATAATTTTTCTGCATCCGTGCCTAAGCCATGAATAGAAGCAGGATTTGCAAAAAATCGTCGATTCGCTTCTACAAATGATGCCATAACCTCTTCATCAGGCAAAGTAGTTGAGCTATTATCAAAATAAATCATCGTCATTTCCCTTTCTCCTTAGTTTATATGCCCGATTGTCTTTTTACACGTAACAAAGCCACCCGCAGATAATATGCCGGTGGCTATTTTCAATGGTTACGCATGCTCTTTCAACATTTCTTCAATTCGTTTCATCGCACCTGGATCGGCTTCTTCTACTGCAGTTGCAGCTTCTTCCAATGCTTTTGCATAACGGAATTGCCTAAATGATTCTTCTGCGTCCAATAGACGTGCATGCATTTCCGGATTCGAAGCCCTAAAGCGATTGCCATATTGAATAATGCGTTCAATTAACAGTACATTTTCCAAAAGCTCATCCACTCTTTCGTTAACATCTTGGATTGCACTTTCGGCACTTAATAGGTAACTTTCAGCAATTGTAATATTCAAAGGAACTTCCTGCAAGCTTTGTGTAACGAGATAGAGCTGCTCCTCCGCCTCTTCCAAACGTGCATCCATTTCATCTGGAATGCCAGGTATATTTCCTCTATGGAGTTTTCGGTCTGCGTTTTGCAGTTCGCGAGTGAGCTCTCCTAATTTATGTCGGACGTTATTTTCATCGATCCGCAAGTTTTTCATTTTATTCGCAAGTATATCTTGTTCCTCTTCAATCTGTTCCAATTCCGCGACGATGGATTTCAGTTCATCTTGCAAAGAAGTATAAGCGGATTCCTGCTGCTCGATATGATGCTGCAGCATTTCAAATCGATTATGAAGCTTTTCCAATTTCTTTAAATTGGCTTGCGGCAATGCTGCTTGTTTTTCATCTAATCGATAGCTTTGCTGGACATATTCTGCTTCAACTAATAATTCCTTCGTCAACTTCGTAATGGTAGATAGTGACTCTGCAACTTCTTCTACTCGCGTATCTACGAAATGCTTTGCAGTCACTTCATTTTCCAATGCATCGTAATAGGAGTCAATTTGGTCATTCATCTCTTCTACACGCATGCGAACCGGGTCAATATCGAGCTTTTCCATACATTTCTTTTGCTCTTCAATATCGCTTTCCATTTTGGACAATTTTGCTGGCAAGTCAAGATGAGCAATATAATAAGACTGTTCTTCCATTTCTTTTAGTCCATTTCGAAGTTCTCGAATCGCAGCTGGAATCTTATTTTGAAGTTCTGTAAGCAATGTCGGAATATCCTGAATTAGCCCTGATAGTTGTTCTCCCTTCGCAGATAGAGAGATGACGATTTCACGAGCTAATAAGTAATTGCCATTTTCGGTCAATTCATCGTATTCATCAAATTTAGGGTTGAATGACTCCAATTCCTTCTCTAACGGAGAAACGGTCATACCGAATGAATGTTGGTGCGCTAAAATCGTTTTTCTCGCTAACCGATATTGCTCTCGCAAATTTTCCATTTCAATTCGGTTCTTTTCTTCGCTGCCAATCAATTCATTCAATTCATCTAAAATATCATTTTTCCTTTTTTCACATTGGCGAATTTTCTCTTGTATTTCTTTTTCTGTCAATGAAGCTTTTTTAAAACGAAAGCGATCAATTAAATCTTCCGCATCAAAAAGAAGAGAGTCAATTTCCGGCATACAAACGTCGACTACTTCTGTCCATTCATTTCGCCAGCGCTCAAATTTCTCTTCCGTCTCACCAGTCATATTCAGTTGTTTCACTTTCATCATTTCTTCAAAGATCGGTTTGTTTTGAATTTGCATTTTCTCATTTTCTAACCGGCCAATTTCATGAATATGTTTACGCCTAAACAAAAAGGCGATCGTTATCAATACAATGAGAACAATTATTGGAATGATGAAGTATTCCATCATTGTGATCCCCCTATTCCGAAGTCCCTGTTTATCAAATATATCCCCGCGAATCGCTTAATAGTTCCAAATGAAGAACCGACCTATGAAAGGTTGGAGCTAATCGCCAGCCTTCACAGTAATTTAGCTATCCTCGTACGGCTTGTACTTGGACGTCTTCATTAACCTATATATAATCACGTTCATCAGGGTTTCGAATCAACAAACGTAACTGTGTAGAGAGTGACGCGTCAATAGTTAGACGCTGTATCCCCTCATTTTTTTGAACGATATGAAGGCATAGTTGCTGCCCAATTAACAATAAGTCATTGTTGTATACAAGTTTCAAACTCGGAAGCTTTTCCTCCGAGAGTAAGGATAGTTGATATTATATTATCCTATATAGTAACATGTTTAAAGTCTTTTCGTCTGTAAAATGAATGATTTTGAAGAAAAAGCGGTTTTTCCATCAAAACTGCTCGAAATTTGTAGAAGCATCCTTTAAACCGTATACTTGAGGAAATAAGTTTGAAAGGGAGACAGTCTATGTTTGCTACGATCAATTATTCAGATATTCCGCAAGAAAGATATACTCAGTTAAACAAGCAGCTTGAAGCATTAATTACGGGCGAAAAAAATAGAATTGCCAATTTAAGCAATGCCTCTGCGTTGCTCAATCATTTTTTGGATCGCATCAATTGGGTAGGATTTTACTTAATGGAAGATGGAGAATTATGCTTAGGGCCGTTCCAAGGGCTTCCTGCATGCATCCGCATCCCTTTAGGCAAAGGTGTTTGTGGAACTTCTGCTGAGCGCCGAGAAACGCTTGTAGTTGAAGACGTCAATGCATTCCCAGGCCATATTGCTTGTGATGCAGCCTCTCAATCAGAGATTGTCATACCACTTGTGAAGGACGGAGAAGTGATCGGTGTCCTCGATATCGACAGCCCAGAGTTGAATCGTTTTTCTGAGGACGACCGCAAAGGGTTAGAATCATTTGTAGAAATTCTTATGCAACATTTGTAAGCATATGAAAAGAGCAGTCGAAGGAATCCAGCTTGTTGACAAACGCTCGCATACTGTGTTGCTTGTCTGCAAGCGTTTTCAAGCCAAGCTAAGAAAACACTTATCACATGACTACAAACCTTAAAAAGACTGTAGACAAAGTGAAAAGACACATTGTCTACAGTCTGGGAATCTATATTTCCTCTCAACTGCTCTTTATTCTTTAAGACGTCTTTACATAATTTTTCTCTAGCACTGAAAAAGCTTCTTCTAAATCAGCGATCATAGCCGCAGAAGTGAATCGGTAATACCCATTTGCAAGCGGTCATTTTCAGGCACACTTGAATGGGTCATCGTTGCCGGATGCTGAATGAGCGTTTCTGCATCCCCTAAACTGACAGCGATTTTAATGAGCGACAGGCTATCCATAAATAACTGTGCCCCCTCCTTGCCACCTTTTACAGTAAAGGAAATCAGGCCGCCGCCTGCACTCATTTGTCGTTCTGCTATGCTAAACTGTGGATTATCCTTGTCGAACGGATAGTAAATATTTTCAACAATTTCTTTGTCTTTTAAATACGTGATGAGTCGTTCAGCGTTTGCGGTATGGCGCTCCATCCTGACAGGCAATGTTTTCAAGCCACGGATTAGCAACCATGCATCAAAAGGAGACATAATCGCCCCATAATCCTTCTGCACCGTCATTCTTATTTTTTCTATTTCATCTTTGTTATTACCGACGAGCAAGCCGGCAATGACATCACCATGTCCGTTAATATATTTCGTCGCACTATGGAGAACAAAATCTGCTCCAATTGAGAGCGGGTTTTGCAAATATGGCGATGTAAACGTATTATCGACTACAACGCGCAATCCATGGCGTTTCGCTACATTGACGACTGCATGCAAATCGACAAGTTCCATTGTCGGGTTGATCGGCGTTTCCACGTAAATGCATACCGTTTCAGGTTTCACCGCTCTTTCAATTTCTTCCTCTGTATCCATCCTGATCAGATCATGCGTTATGCCATATTTGTTTTTCATAATATTCAATAAACCGAACGTGCAGCCGTATATTCCCCGCGAGCAAAGAATATGGTCTCCAGCTTTCGTTAAGTGGACGAGTATCGAACTGACAGCAGCCATCCCCGACCCGAATGCCAATGCGCCTTCCCCTTTTTCAAGCATTGTCATCCGTTCTTCTAAAACTTGCACAGTTGGATTTCCAAGCCGTGAGTAAATATTGCCCGCTTCTTCTCCCGAAAATCTTTTTTCCCCCGTCACAGCATTATCAAATGAATACGTAGATGTCTGATAAAGCGGCACTGCCAAGCTGCCATGATGCTGTGTATCATCATACCCTTCGTGGATAACAATCGTATCTTTATGAAGCTGTCCGTGTTTCATCATACTACCACCTTTCATCGTTGTGAAATCGCTTACATCCCCTTCTCTATTATACTACCCCAAATACTCAAAAACTGAAAGGCTGAAACTTAACCGAATCCCTTTCGATTCTATGAAAAAAGCAGCCTCTGCGTCAATGAACCGTAGATGCTGCTCCATGTATGACAAGCTGATTTTTCCCTTTATTTTTGGCTTCGTACAACGCCTTGTCCGCCTGCTGAAAGAGTTCTTTAAATGCTATTCCTTTTTGCGGCTCCCAACTTGAAAGACCAATTGAAATCGTCACTTCCGGATTAGTTACCTGTGGGATTTGTTCAATAATTGCTTTCGCAAAAGCGATGGAATCATTCAACGGAACGGATGGTAAGAAAAGAGCAATTTCTTCTCCGCCCCATCTGCTCACAATCCCGATTGCTTCCGTTTCTTCTAATAGGAATTCGGAAATTTGCTGCAAAACAAGATCCCCCGTCGCATGCCCATAAGTATCATTAACATGCTTGAAATCATCGATGTCCACTAATAAAAATACCGCTTCTTCATTTTTTTCCATCGACTTCTCTACCGCTTTATTCAAATAGCTCCGAGTAAATAGTTTAGTTAACGTATCTTTATTGACTAACTCTTGCAACTGATCTCGCAAAATAATATTAGATATGGCTAGCGATGAATGACTAATAAGCGATCGCATTAACTTGAAGTTATCAAATGAGAAGTAATATTCCTCTTTATGCAATAAAATGACCCACCCTTTCACAACCTTCTGATCAGTGATCGGTAGGGCTGCAAGGGACCGGAATTCCTTAAGATGTCCGTTGTCATCTGTCCGGTTTGGATCAAAAATCGCTTCCTCTTCCTCTTTAAGCCTTATTATAATTGGCTGAATGGATGCATTGGCACGATTTCCTATAAACAAGGCGGTGCTTTCCGGACTAATTTTATATTCTTCCCCATCTACAAATAAAAAAGCGATTTCATTTGGTTTAAACGCTTTCAAAAGTTGTTCCTTTAAATAAGAGAGCATTTCATTTAGCGGCAAATTGCTGTTCAATATTTTGGAAGCATCATTAACGAGCTGTAAATCATTTACTAATCGATGTGATTGCGCATATAAGCTGGCATTTTCCAAAGCGCTGCCCGCAGCGTTCCCGATCATACGGATAAGATTTTTTTGTGTATATGAAAAGTCTGTAGTTAGCGGAGCATTCATTTGCAACAATCCATAAATCCCTTGTCTTCCTCGAATTGGTGCATTCAGTATCGTGCATTGCAAATCACTTGCATGCTCCACTGTCAACTCGCCAGATAAAAAAGCATCAATAGTTGAGCCTCTTTCATGTAAATAATCAAAAAGGCGATACGTTTGCATATTTGTATTTTGGTCATGTGATAGTAAAAGTTCGGATTCATACATAGGAAATAGCTCGTTGATTGTTTTCATCATGCCTTCTAAAATGACATTGCTGTCCATCGTCGAATTGAAAAATTCTGTAATCTCAAATAATTTTCGATAGTTCTTTTCTTTTTGCATTAGGTGATCCTTATCGACAATTTGCGCAATGAATTTCCCATAAATCATCTTCAATTCCGAAAGATAGGGTGTAGCTGCAAAAGCATGCCATTGTTCTGTTGACTTGAAGATGAGAGCACCTAATGGACTTTGATCATTTCCTCTAAAAATAAGATAATCGTCAGCAAACCCGAAACCGCGGCCAATTAAATGTGAAATGAGCGATGTTCCCAATCCGAATTTTTCCTCTTTCGTATAATTGTCGGTAGAATGAACAATACACTCTTCCTTATTTAAAGGAACGAACCGATTATTTTCATAAAGGAAAAACGTTGCTCTATCAATCTCAAATTGACGCATGAACAGCAAAGTAAACGAGTTGAGCATTTCATCCAATGTATGGTAATCCATTTTACCTATAAACAACTCGATCATTTCACATTTCACGTTTTTGATCGTCAATTGATGGTCTGTCATCAAATCACCTCATTCTCGCTTGAACCCATTATATGCTTATAAGCCTATTCTAATGTATGTACAGTGTAAAGAACAGAGTTTTACATAGGACTTTATCTCTTATTTATTCAAACAAGATTAGTGCTTGACGCAGTCTTCAACAATTGGTATGATGGTTTTTGTGTAAAATAGTTGCAGCAGTTGTATGATTCAAACTGTCCAGTCTATTCCTTTTACAAGGTGCATCGCGTAACCTTAAGGCTGCTGAGGCGAAGGTGCAAGATGATAGAATGGCGTTCGGATTGAATACATCTGGTTCTTATTTTACAACAAAATAAAACCAAAACAGAGGAGGAGTCTTTCATGGCTCGTTATACAGGTCCATCTTGGAAACTTTCCCGTCGTCTTGGCATTTCGCTAAGCGGTACTGGAAAAGAAATCGAAAAACGCCCTTACGCACCAGGACAACACGGTCCTACTCAACGTAAAAAACTTTCCGAATACGGATTGCAATTACAAGAGAAACAAAAACTTCGTTTCATGTACGGCGTAAACGAACGCCAATTCAAAACGATCTTCAACAAAGCTGGCAAAATGCAAGGTAAACACGGTGAGAACTTCATGATCCTTCTTGAAACTCGTCTTGACAACCTTGTATACCGCATGGGTCTTGCTCGCACTCGTCGTGCAGCACGCCAACTCGT
The DNA here is from genome assembly GCF_042679045.1 of Sporosarcina contaminans. Lineage (NCBI taxonomy): Bacteria > Bacillati > Bacillota > Bacilli > Caryophanales > Caryophanaceae > Sporosarcina > Sporosarcina contaminans. Next base: position 66,322 of record NZ_JBHTLT010000132.1, read on the forward strand.
TAACCACGGACACATCTTGGTAGACGGCAAACGCGTTGACATCCCATCTTACAGCGTAAAACCAGGCCAAGAGATCTCACTTCGTGAAAAATCTCAAAACCTGACTGCTGTAAACGAAGCACTTGAAGTGAACAGCTATGTTCCAGATTACATTTCATTCAATCCGGACACAAAAGTTGGTCAATTCATCCGCCTTCCAGAGCGCAGCGAACTTGCAGCTGAAATTAACGAAGCACTTATCGTTGAGTTCTACTCTCGTTAATCGCTTCCTTACGAAAACCCCGGAATTGCATTTTGCAATTTCGGGGTTTTTGGTGCTCCCAGCATAGGATAGTTTTTCCCCACTTATTTTTTAGGTTCTATAATATTTGTTGGGGTATTCACACAAATATTATAGAACCCCAAAAAAGCACGTAATCACCATTTCTTTTATACTTGAATTGTCGAGAAACAAGTAAA
>NZ_JBHTLT010000133.1:0-68139 GCF_042679045.1 Sporosarcina contaminans
CCACATGAATAAAACAGCCACCAACTCGAAATGAGAAGGTGGCTGACTGTTTATGTTTGTTAATATATGGAATTAATTATTTGTATTTGTGTAAAGTTAGTTGTACTTTTTTTGAACGTCAAAAATGAAGTGCTTCATAAGCAAACAATTTTCATCGGCAGCTTGAATTCTTCCATCGTTCATCCGAGGGAAATCTATCGCGAGGCAGTGAAGCGTTCGGCCGCGTCAATAATAGCCGCACACAATCATCCGAGTGGCAATCCTTCCCCTTCTCCAGAAGACATAGATGTGACGAAGAGACTGGTTGAAGCTGGGTCAATTATCGGCATCGATTTATTGGATCATATTATTATCGGTGACCATCGATTCATCAGTTTAAAAGAGAAAGGGTATATGTGACACTGTGATTTTGTTCTTCAATCCGTTATAATGTGTTGTATGATTTTATCTGAATCCAGCAGATGACCATAATATGCCATAACTGGTCGGATAGATGCGAAGATCTTGTCATTTATTGTAAGCTCATCCATCGGCTGAATTTAGGTAAAGCTTCAAGCGTACGTCAAAGATTTTTAGACGAGAGTAGAATTCCGCTTATCCTTGATAGACGTTGGCCGATTAAAATCATCGCATCCTGCAACAACGTCGGTCAAAGGACGTCCTTTATGGTAGATGGCTTGTTAACAGAGAGCCTTTTGCCTTTATGGAAATAAAATTGAAGGATGAAGGACTTAGAAAGAGCTATCTCGAAAAATCTGGATGCAATTGCGCTGAGGCATTTTGATAAAAAACCAATACATGCGGTTATGAAGAAAGGAAGAACAAATTTGTTTGGATTAGGTTCAAGAGATGTCGGGATCGACCTCGGCACAGCAAATACATTAGTGTTTATTAAAGGAAAAGGAATTGTTTTAAGGGAACCTTCCGTAGTTGCTAAAAACACTGTGACAAATGAAATCGTAGCTGTCGGAAGCGCTGCGAAAAATATGATTGGCCGGACTCCGGGATCTATCGTGGCTACACGTCCGATGAAAGATGGAGTGATCGCAGATTTTGAAATTACGACAGCGATGATCGAGCACTATATGAAAGAAGCGACAAAAGCTGCCGGCAGTGCTTGGAAAAAGCCGAATGTCATGATTTGTGTACCTTTTGGCATTACTTCTGTTGAACAACGCGCGGTAATTGACGCTGCTCGACAAGCAGGAGCGAAAGACGCATTTACGATTGAAGAGCCGTTTGCTGCAGCAATTGGTGCGAATTTACCGGTATGGGAACCTACTGGTAGCATGGTCGTCGATATTGGTGGGGGTACGACAGAAGTTGCGGTAATTTCTCTCGGTGGCATCGTAACGAGCGAATCAATCCGCGTCGGTGGAGACTCCATGGATGGAGCAATTATTAGCTACATACGAAAAATGTATAATTTGACAATCGGTGAACGTACGGCTGAAGCGATTAAAATTGAAATTGGTTCCGCGAAAGTTTCAAACAAAGCGGAGAAGATGGAAATTAGAGGCCGTGATTTATTAACTGGATTGCCAAAAACATTGGAAGTTTCTTCGGATGAAATTGTTGAAGCGTTAAAAGAATCCATTTCCCAAATTATTGAAGGCGTTAAAAAGACATTGGAAGCTACACCACCCGAACTTTCCGCTGACGTTATGGAACGTGGAATCGTTTTAACTGGTGGCGGTGCGCTTCTGCAAAATTTGGATAAAGTGATTTCTGATGAAACGAATATGCCTGTTTTCATAGCTGAAGATCCGCTTGATTGTGTCGCAATTGGAACAGGTAAAGCGCTTGATAATTTTGAAGTGATTAAAAAGATGCAAGTTAGGTAAATGAGGGAGGACTTGGGCAATGCCACGTTTTTTTTCGAATAAACGATTGATTTTATTGCTTGTGGGCGTGATTGTCCTTGTGGCATTGATTTCCTTCTCTCTGCGTGATCGGCAACATGCCAACTTGCCGGAACAGATTGTAAAAGACGTAGTCGGCTTCGGACAGTCTATCTTCTCGAAGCCGGCACGTTATATTACCGGCACTTTGGATAAAATCGACGGTATTTTGAATACATACGAAGAAAATAAACATTTAAAAGCGAGATTGAAGGAATACGCTTCAACCCAGACGGAATTGACAGATGTAAAGGTGGAAAATGATCGGCTGCGTGCCATTATCGGCAAAGAAGAGAATTTACGCAATTACAATCCGATACACGCAACAGTTATTTCACGAAATCCTGATCAATGGGAAGAGAAGCTTGTCATTGATAAAGGGTCAATTGCTGGTGTCGAATTGAATATGGCAGTCATTACAGCGGACGGTCTTATCGGAAAAGTAGTACTTGTATCAAAAACGACATCCACTGTTGAACTTCTTTCGACAGAAAATAAGAATTTTCGTGTAGCAGCTGTTATCCCGGGGAAAGAAGCAGTTTTCGGATTAATTGAAGGGTACGATACTGAAAGAGGAGAATTGATCATGAAACGGATCGATTCAAACTTTGAAGTTGAAGTAGGGCAAAAAGTTGAATCTTCCGGATTGGGAGGCATTTTCCCGAAAGGCCTGCTGATCGGTGAAGTGACTGAAGTTTCAACCGATGATTTCGGGCTGACAAAATTGGCCTATATCAAGCCGGCAGCGGATTTCGGCATGTTAGACCATGTCATGGTAGCAGAACGGACATCGACTGTTACGAGCGGCACTGATGGAGTGGTCGCCGAAGACGATGAGGGGGAGGATGAATCATGATTCGATTCATTATCCCTCTTATTGCTGTCATATTATTTTTCCTCGAACCGGTTTTTAGTCTTTTCTCTCCTATTTCAATCGCAGGAGTACAGTATACGTTAGTGCCGCGATTTGTCATCGTCTACTTGATTTTCATCGCGGTATATTATAGCAGGCGACGTGCCATTATCTATGGAATCGTGCTTGGACTCTTGTATGATATGTATCACATTGATATTATTGGAGTATATACGTTTTTATATCCCGCGTTATGTTATCTTGCTGTATTGATCATTCGGCAGATTCACCGCCACATTTTAGTGGTGATGATGTTGTCATTATGTTTGATCATTGTCTTAGAAATGTTATCGTATTTATTCGCGAGTTTGATTTCATTAACAACGATCGGCTTTGAAGAGTTTGTTGTAAGCAGGCTAATGCCGACGATGATTGCCAATTCCATTTTTGTCGGTATGTTCGGCTATCTATTCAAGTCGCTTATCGATAAAAGCGGATTGCAAAAAGCCGTGTCATAATGGTGGGAACTGTGGGGGACGCAAATGGCGAAACAGCAATATGTAATAATTAAAGGTACAAAGGACGGACTTGTCCTTAAACTTGATGATAAATGCGCGTATTCGGACATGATTGCGGAACTCCGTAACAAGGTGAACGAAAACAGTCTGGATGGAATCGCAGAAGTGAAAATCCATATTGGAAACCGTTATTGCAACGAAGAAGAATTGAAGGAAATTATGAATGTGGTGCATGAGTCGCCGCATTTACGAGTTTCAAAGATTCAGAGTGAAGTGATCACGATTGAAGAATGCAATCGGAGAGTCGTTGAAAATCAATCTGAAACATTTATCGGCATCGTCCGTTCCGGTCAGGTGGTGGAAGCGGAAGGTGACCTCGTCGTAATTGGTGACGTCAATCCGAACGGGCGGGTTGTCGCAGCTGGTAATATATACGTTTTGGGCAGGTTAAAAGGAATTGCCCATGCAGGAGCAGAAGGAAATGAAGAAGCGGTCATCGCTGCTTCCTTCTTGGAAGCGACCCATTTGATGATTGCGGATAAGATGGAAACGATGACGGATGAACTGACGATCCTTGCCGAACAACCGGAAATGGAATGCGCCTATATCCATCCGAACGGGTTCATCGCTATCGATCGCTTGCAGGAACTTCGGATTCTCCGGCCACATTTGTCAACATTCAAAGGAGGGAGATAGGTATGGGTGAAGCAATCGTAATTACATCGGGCAAGGGAGGCGTCGGAAAAACGACGACTTCTGCGAATTTAGGGACCGCTTTGGCATTGCAAGGTAAAAAAGTGTGCTTGGTGGATACCGATATTGGCCTTCGTAACCTGGATGTCATTTTAGGGCTCGAAAACCGCATCATCTATGACCTTGTCGATGTCGTTGCAGGCAGATGCAAAATTCATCAGGCGTTAGTGAAGGATAAACGGTTTGAAGATGGTTTGTTTTTATTGCCGGCTGCTCAAACGTCGGATAAAAATGCTGTCAATCCAGAAGAAATGAAAGATTTGATTACGGAGCTGAAAAGGGACTATGACTACATCCTAATCGATTGTCCAGCGGGAATCGAGCAAGGCTATAAAAATGCGGTTGCTGGCGCTGACCGCGCAATCGTCGTAACGACACCGGAAATTTCAGCAGTCCGGGACGCGGATCGGATTATTGGTCTGTTGGAACAAGAGGACATCGAGCCGCCGAAATTGATTATTAACCGCATTAAAGCTCAGCTATTATCCAATGGAGACGCATTAGATGTCAATGAAATTACGACACATTTATCCATCGACTTATTAGGGATCGTCTTAGATGACGAGAATGTAATCTCTTCATCGAATAAGGGCGAACCGGTCGTAATGGATCCGTCCAATCCAGCTGCAATTGGTTATCGCAATATTGCCCGAAGAATTTTGGGTGAATCCGTCCCGCTCATGTCATTGGATGCGGGAAAGGTAGGATTCTTTGGAAAGTTGAAATCATTGTTTGCAAAATAAAGGATAGCACATCGTTCGGAAAAATTTCCGGACGATTTTTTATATGAAGCTATTAGTTTAAGAGAGCCCCAATGCATATTTGCCCAAACATTGTCCATTTTGTATGGCAATCGCCCATAATATTCGGTCCTCTCCCGTCATATACTGAGAAAAAAGGTGGTGTGGCGGGGTGAAATGGAAAACGAAGTGGGTAGCTGCTTTCTTTTTAGTGCTTGCGGTATTCAGCTTCGCTAAGTTAGAAGAGCGGGGGATTGTAAAGAAGCCAGTGACTCAATATATTACGACAGGGAAAGATTTTGTCATCATGAAAAAATGGGTCTCTTCTATGTTAGGAGATAAAGATGAAGACACGATTGCGGTTTCTGCCGATCCGGTAGAAGAGATGCCATTTTCGGAATATGAATCTATGCAGCCGTATATGGATGGCGTCCTATTTTCATATACGAATGTCATGCCGATTAGAGCGCAAGGGGACGGGCTCGTTGTTTTTACGGGCTTTACAAGACAGTCGGGGAAAACCGTCACAGTTATGTATGAAAATGGAGATGAAGTGACGTACGGATTTGTCGGCTCTTTTGAGAAGCTTCCTTACTCGACTGTTAAAAAAGGGGACACGCTCGCTCTTATGAGTGATGAAGCGATCTATTTGCAAGTGAAGCGTGAAGGTGTCAATTTGGATGCAGGGCTCCTATCCACATATTTTTCGGATGGCAATCAATGAAGTTCCGTCTCCATCCAATATTATTGCCATTCTTCCTGTTTTTGGCATTTACTGGTGGATTGGCTTTTTACGCACTCATTTTCATATCACTACTCCTCCATGAGGCGGGGCATATCATCGCAGCTCGCATAAACGGAATGTCTGTGCGGTCTGTCACCATTATGCCTTATGGAGGGGAGATGAGAATTGCAAAACGGTATCTTTATTCGAAAAAGGCCCGTTTTTTCGTCGCGATTGGAGGTCCTATAGCAACTTTAATTGTCCTTTTGGCTGCTAAGCTGATTCCGTTTGTAGGGGATGATCAAGTTGTCCAAATACAGATGGCTATTTTATGCTTGAATGTACTCCCTGTTTTGCCGCTTGACGGTGGACAAGCCATTTGTGCGCTAATGGAAAAAAGCAATGATCCGTATCGGATCCGTTCTGCGTATTATCTCTTTTCCATTGGATTTTTCCTTGCTGTGATCATTATAATAGGTTACTGGCTCCCGCAATCTTTACTATACGTATTGTTGGCGCTTTTCTTGCTAAGTCAAAACATAGTTGCATTTCGATTTCGAAAATATGAATTTGCGTATGAAAATCTTATGAGAAATCGGTTGACGTGAAAGAGTTGCCGTGGTAATATTTTAATGTTATTGTTTGTAGCACCCGTGCTACAACCGCACTGACAAGGTACAAGCATCCGAATGGATCACCTTTGAAGGCGAGTCTTAGTCTAAAGAGGAGGTGCAAGTATGTACGCAATTATTGAAACTGGCGGAAAACAAATCAAAGTCGAACAAGGCCAAGAAATCTACATTGAAAAAGTAGTTGGTGAAGCTGAAGAAACAGTTACATTCGACAAAGTTCTATTCGTAGGTGGAGAAGACGTGAAAGTCGGCGCTCCATTCGTGGAAGGTGCAACGGTTACAGGTAAAATCGTTAAGCATGGCCGTGGCAAAAAAATCACGGTTTTCAAATACAAGCCGAAAAAGAATTACCACAAAAAACAAGGTCATCGTCAACCTTACACTAAAGTTGTCATCGAAGGCATCAATCTGTAAGCAGACATGATCAAAATGATTATCAATGAACAATCATCAGGCCGCATCAGCTCATTTGAGATGACGGGCCACGCTGACTTTGCCGAGCATGGGAAAGACCTTGTCTGTGCAGGCGCATCAGCGGTTTCCTTTGGAGCCGTTAATGCGATTATTGCTTTGACTGGCATAACGCCTGATATCGATATGGGGTCAGACGGCGGTTATTTGAAAGTGGTTCTCCCGGAAACGGAAAAGGACACGGAAATTCAATTGATCGTTCGTGCGATGATTGTTTCATTACAGACGATTGAACAAGATTACGGGCAACATATAAACCTTATATTTAAAAGGTAGGAGGTGGCATACATGCTACGTTTGGATCTTCAGTTTTTCGCATCGAAAAAAGGGGTAGGTTCTACAAAGAACGGCCGTGACTCCGAATCGAAACGTCTTGGTGCAAAACGCGCCGATGGACAATTCGTAACTGGTGGCTCTATCCTTTATCGTCAACGCGGAACAAAAATTCACCCAGGTGAAAACGTTGGACGCGGCGGTGACGACACACTTTTCGCAAAAGTTGACGGCGTTGTTCGTTTTGAACGTTTTGGCCGCGACAAGAAAAAAGTTAGCGTATATCCAGAAGCTCAAGAAGCTTAATGGACTTTCCGGAGAGGACTGCATGAATAATTGCAGTTCTCTCTTTTTTGTTTCTGTTTATTTGCTGGTATCGATTGTAAGGGAATATTAAAGAAAAACGAACGGAGATGGCATTAGTTATTCGGAACGCCTGAATGGAAGCTTCACTCTCTTGAATAGTAGCCTTGAAATCACAACATTTTTGATGAAAATGATATGCAAGATGCTATACTGTTAGTATGAAACGGTTGGCGGTGAAAAAATGGAAACCGAAAAAATGACAATAGCAAAAGCGTTGAAATTTTCAAGGCATGACTTTTTGAATGAACTGCAATTGATCTTGCTTAATATCGATCTTGGAAAATGGCCAGAAGCGAAAAATGCTTTGCTATCTGCAACTGATAAGATGCAGCAAGTTTCGAAATTGGAGAAGCTTCGAATGCCTGCGACTGAATTGTGGATTAGCACATTCGATTGGGTGCATACTGTTTTTTCAAAGACGCTTCATTGTGACATTATTGTCGGGAAACGTCTGGCAGATGATGAAAAAGTGGCGCAAATGCTTGAACAGGCGGTCAGTGATATCACAAGGGCAGTTGACCCATTTCATGAGTATATGATGGAGATCCAAGTGAATGCTACGGAAAGCGAATGGGAAATTCGTTTAAATTTGAAAGGTCCGATCATTGATAAACGGCCTACAGAAAAAATTGAAGGAAATTTCGCCATTCACGAGTCAATAGATAGCGAGCAATGGACGTTCATGGTAAGTGGACGATAGGAGGAAAATTAATGTTTGTAGATCACGTAAAAATTTATGTCAAAGGCGGTGACGGTGGAGATGGCATGGTCGCTTTCCGCCGTGAAAAGTACGTAGCATATGGCGGCCCGGCCGGAGGGGATGGCGGAAAAGGAGGCGATGTTGTATTCATCGTCGATGAAGGGCTTAGGACGTTGATGGACTTTAGATACCAACGCCATTTCAAAGCTCCTCGTGGAGAACATGGAGGAAGCAAAAATAAACACGGAAAGGGCGGAGAAGATCTTGTTGTAAAAGTTCCGCCAGGTACAGTCGTCAAAGATTTGGAGTCAGGACATATTATTGCGGATTTAGTTGAACACGGACAGACTGCTGTCATTGCCAAAGGCGGTCGAGGCGGTCGAGGCAACAGCCGATTTGCTACTCCGCAAAACTCTGCACCAGAGCTTTCTGAAAAAGGAGAGCCAGGTGTTGAGAGAGAAGTCGGGCTTGAATTGAAAGTACTTGCGGATGCGGGGCTAGTCGGATTCCCGAGTGTCGGTAAATCTACTTTGCTCTCTGTCGTTTCTGCAGCAAAGCCTAAAATTGCTGATTACCATTTCACAACATTGGTGCCGAACCTTGGTATGGTTGAACTCGATGAAGGCAGAACATTTGTATTGGCGGACTTGCCGGGTTTAATTGAAGGAGCGCATGAAGGAGTCGGATTAGGCCATCAGTTTTTACGCCATATCGAAAGAACACGTGTCATTATTCATGTCATTGATATGTCAGGTCTTGAAGGCCGTGATCCATACGAAGATTATCAAACAATCAATGCGGAGCTGGAAAAATATAATTTACGGTTAATGGAACGTCCGCAAGTGATCGTTGCCAACAAGATGGATATGCCGGATGCAGAGGAAAACCTTAAGGCGTTTAAGGAAAAATTAAATGATCCAAATGCGCAAATTTATCCGATTTCAGCGATTACACGCGTTGGCTTGGACCAAATGTTATTTGCTGTTGCGGATTTGCTTGAAACGACGCCTGAGTTCCCGATGGAGGAGATTACGGATGAAGAAGATCGTTCCGTATTGTATAAATATGAAAGTGAGACACCAGATTTTGAAATAACGAGGGATGATGACGGAGCCTACGTATTATCTGGCTATACAATTGAGCGTTTGTTCAAAATGACCGACTTCAATTTCGATCAATCCGTACGCAAATTTGCACGCCAAATGAGAGGAATGGGTGTAGATCAGGCGCTACGTGAACGGGGAGCGCAAGATGGCGATACCGTCCGCATTCTGAATTTCGAATTTGAATTCATCGAATAATCGCGGCGATCCGCTATGTACAATGATGGGCACAGGGGGAATTCAATGAAGCCACTTGGAGAAGGGCAGTTCTATCTTGTCAGAGAAGATGTGCTGACTGAATCTATGTTAAAAATGTTAGAAGCGAAGCGGCTGCTTGCAAGCGGAGAAGAGAGGACGATTCAAGAAGCAACAAAGCGGGTCGGACTCTCCCGTAGCGCCTATTATAAATATAAAGACACCGTTTTTCCATTTGAATCGATTGCACGCGAACGGGTATTGACGATTTTCATACAATTGGAAGATCGGAAAGGTTCATTGGCAGCTATTATGCGCATCATTTCAGAGGCGAAATGCAATGTACTAACAATTCATCAGACGATACCAGTACAAGGACGCGCAAATATTACGCTGTCGCTTGATGTTACAGAAATGCCAATCAAAATGGAGGAATTCATGCAAAGGCTGAAAGCGCCTACTTTCATTGAATCCGTCCATTTAATAAGTTCCGGCGCACTTTAACGTTATAGGGGGATATTCATGACAGAAAAAGATTATACACCTACAGTTGCTTATTTAGGTCCCGAAGCTTCTTTTACACATATTGCAGCAACTTATATGTTTGGCAGAACGGGCTTGAGGCCATTTCCAACAATCCCTGACTGCATCGAAGCAGTTGCAAAAGGTCATGTCGCTTATGCCATTGTACCTTTGGAAAATGCTTTAGAAGGTTCTGTTCCATTAACAATTGATTATTTGTTCCATGGGAGCGAATTGTTTATCAACGCAGAAATGTCCATTCCGATTGAGCAACATTTAATGGTGCATAAAGAGCAGAAAAATGCGGTTGCACAAATCGAATCGGTCCAATCACATCCTCATGCATTGGCTCAATGTCATAAGTTTTTGCAGTACCATTACCGCAAGGTGCCTTTGTTTCAAACAACTTCCACAGCCGCTGCCGCTAAATATGTATCAGAGCATCCGGAACAATGCATTGCGGCGATTGGAAATCGGCTTGCAGCAGAACAATATGGATTACATATAGCGGAAGAAAATATTCATGATTTTCATTTCAATCATACGAGGTTTGTTGTTTTGTCGTTGCGCAAAGGTTCCCTAGATAGAAAAGGTCATTCTGACAAACCGAAAACCACTTTGATGGTCAAACTGCCGGAAGAGGATCGATCAGGAGTTTTGCATCAAATACTATCAGTCTTTGCGTGGCGGAAGTTGAATTTGAGTAAAATTGAGTCTAGACCGTTGAAAACGGGGTTAGGAAATTATTTTTTCATCATCGATGTGTTAGAGGATGAAAACCATCCAATGATGATTGGTGCAAAGGAAGAATTGGCAGCTTTAAATTGCAGCATCCGTTCTTTCGGCTCTTACTTTACATACGATCAAGAAATAAGTGAAAGGGCGTAAAGCTCTTTCAGCTTGTTGACAAACGCTCGCATACTGCGAATCGAACAACGAAGGGTTCGATTTGCCTTAATATCTGCGTTCTTTGCAGAAATTAAGGCACCTTTATGATTTTGCATAGGCTGCTTTTTCTTCGCTCGTCCACTCATGAACCTAAGTTCTATTCGGGTCTTCGCTCGACTTCGCGCGGGCCTGCACGATGCAGGTCATGCAGTCACTCGAACTACGAAGAGTTCAATCTGCCGTATTTACTCGCTCTTTGCGGAAATTAAGGCACTGCGGACATCGCGCACCTATACTGCCTCCCACGTGGCAAGCGTTTTCAAGCCAAGCTGGGCAAATACTTATCCCATAACTAAAAACCTCTAAAAGACTGTAGACAAAGTGAAAAAATACTTTGTCTACAGTCTGAAAGGGCATAAAGCCCTTTTTTTATTTTATGTAATGATTGTAACTGTACTATTTTCTATCATAAATAAACCTTCCTATCAATATATATAGTAGAACAGGATGCCCAATATCATATGGTTCTGAAGAAACATTTTTGTAAAGTGCAGGCGGCAATTCACTCTCCCTACTAAGTTATTTGCTGAACAAAATTTTACTTGAAGGATAGGGTAGATTGCTAAAACCTGTGCACAATCATGCGAATGCATAATTGATAAAAATGCGTCACATAGACGGGCGTTCGTTCATACGATGAATTGATGGAAGGGGGATATTTTTAGTGGATGTTCATGTTGTTGTTAAAGGGGATACGTTATGGAAAATTGCCAGACAGTACGGAATCCCTTTTGAAGAGTTAAAAAGAGTGAACGCTCATTTGGCGAATCCGGACTATATTGTTCCGGGCATGAAGATTTTCTTGCCGGCTCAGAAAGCAGGCCAAAAGCCACCGGTAAATGAACCGGCGAAAAAACCTGGCCACACGAATCCGCCGCAACATAAAGCACCTGCACAGCCACCGCAGCATAAAGTTCCGACACCACCGCAGCATAAGACGCCTACACCGGCACCACCGCAGCATAAAGCGCCGACGCCTGCTCCACCTCAGCATAAGGCACCTAAGCCAACACCACCGCAACATAAGGCGCCTATGCCGGCACCGAAACCTCAGCCAATGCCAAGGCCGCCAGCGCCAATTCCGGTGCCGCCAAAGGAAGAGCATGTAAAACCGAGGCCGCCAGCTGAACCGCAAGTACCGCCAGTCAAGCCGGAGACTCATAGGCCACCTGTAGCGCAGCCACAGCCGCAACCACAGCCTATACCAATGCCAATGCCGATGCCGGTACCGCAAATTATTCAGCCGATTTTTACGATACCTTGCAATTGGATGCCGATTTACGATGCTGACTGCTTGCCGATGCCGCATCATCATATGTGGCCGCAGCAAATGCCTCAAGCACAAGCCCCGGCTCCTCTACCAATGCCTATGCCTAGACCGGAGCTGAATCAAGAACCGATGATGCCATTTAGACCGTCATTGCCAGTGCAAGAGGAAGCGGAGGAAATGCCGATCCATCCGGGAATGGGGCATGGAGCTCCACCGCAGTATCCATATACACAAGGCTGGGAATTGGCAGAATCTACATCACATCGAGGGTTTGAGCATGATCATATGGATTTTGAAGATATGGTTCATTGTCCTCCTGAGCATGGATATATACCTCAAATGGTTGCGCCGGCTTTTCAAGGTCCTTTCGGAATGGCCCCGCATTCCCATTTTGATTGTGGTTGCCAACAGCCAATGATGATGCCTATGCACAATTATTGCCCGCCAATTCCATGTTTTCCGATGTTCCATGGCGGTGGGCATGTGATGCCGTTTCATGCAACTCCAATGCATATGGCACCAATGCATATGCAACCATTCCCGTCCGATTTTCAAAATGACTGCGGCTGTTGAGCAGTGAATGACGTTAGATAAAAATATAAGGAAAGTGAAAGAGAATGTCTGGAAATTGGACGAAGGCGGAGCGGCTTATTCACTGAAGCGGTATAGCTCTCAAGCGACCGCAAGGAAAGTGCGACACATCCACCAGGAACTCCAGTATATGCAATTTCCGCATATCGTTCCTATGCTTTCGACCGGTGATCCGTTGCTCATTATGCAGCCGTGGATTACCGGGACGAAAGCTGTCAATTTTAAAAAGAGAATTGATCGAACAGATTCATTATTGGCATTGCAAGCATTGCACAATACAAAACAACAGATAGATTGGGAAGCATCGCCTTATTTATACTATTATCCATTAATGAATAAGTGGGAAGAACGTTTAGAAAGATTTATTGAAAATCGTCGCGCGATTGAAAAGTTTATAGAAAAAACTTTTGTGGACGATGTTATTTTATTCGGCAAAGAAGCGTTCAGCGCATTAAAGAAAAAGAAGTGGGATTGTGCAGAACAGACTTTATTGCATGGAGATGTCGTCCATCATAATATTTTTCGAGATCAAAATGGCCTTATCCGATTTATCGATTTTGACTTGTCATGTATTGGACCAGCACATTTGGAACTAGCGCTATGGACGCATCGAGTATTGCCTCATATTGGCTATCATGTATCGTTTCTTTTCGCTGAGCAGCCGATATTGCAGCAAATGGATGACGCTGCAAAGACGATGTTGCTCTACCCGAATGAAATTTTGAGGGAATGGCTGCATTTGTTGTCATTGCCAAGTCAAAACCAAGAAAAACTTGCAGATCGGCTTGCTCCCTTTACAGTTGAAGCGCTCTCTTCATGGCCCAAGTTATGGTATGATATTGAACGGAGCATGAATTAGGAGTGTGAAACAAATGGCAGGCCATTCAAAATGGAAAAATATACAGAATCGTAAAGGTGCACAAGATGCGAAGCGAGGAAAAGTGTTTCAAAAGATGTCAAGAGAGATTTTTGTCGCTGCAAAATCAGGCGGCGATCCTGACATGAACCCTGCACTTCGGCTCGCAATCGAAAAATCCAAAGGGTTCAATGTGCCGAATGATGTCATTAAACGTGCAATTGATAAAGCAACTGGTGCAGGTGCTGATGAAAACTATGAAGAAGTTATTTATGAAGGGTACGGTCCAAATGGCGTAGCGGTATTAGTATATTGCCTCACGGAAAATCGCAATCGCACCGCCCCGAATATACGTGTAGCATTCAATAAAAATGGAGGCAGTCTGGGCGAAAGCGGTTCAGTCAGTTATATGTTCAACAGGAAAGGGCGTCTGTTCATCGAACGGACAGAAGGAATGGATGAGGACGCTATTATGTTGTCGGCACTGGAAGCAGGAGCGGAAGATATCGAGGCTACTGAAGACGGATTTGAAATCTTGACGGCCCCTTCGGATTTCATGGTAGTCAAAGAAGCGTTAGAGAATGAAGGCATGTCTTTTATAGCTGCAGAGGTTGAAATGGTTCCGACAATGTATACAGAACTAAACGAAGAGCAGAGCGAACAATTTGAGAAGATGATTGAGGCGCTTGAAGATGACGATGATGTACAAAATGTGTATCATAATGCGAGCACATCAGAAGGATAAGCTCATTCGTAGTTTTGTAAAATAGAAGAAAATCACCCGAAAAGGGTGACCAGTACAAAACAACCATCGCATTTTCTGTGCGATGGTTTTTCATGGAATAAAACCTTTATCCTTTCGGTATCTCCGCAATGAAGTGACAAAGAACGCCATTTATGGATCATAGAGATACAAGCACTGGATAAATCCTTACAGCAAGTAAAAGTTTGAAGGTGAATGGAGAGCCACTTCATTTCACGAATAGATAGAAAGCGCGTTCGTATGCTATAATGAGGTGGAAAGTTTAGGGGGAGAAATATTTGTATGATTATATAAAAGGACAGATTACAAGGGTAACACCAGAATATATCACTTTGGAAAACGGAGGAATTGGCTGGCAAATTATGACGCCGAATCCATACGCATTCCATATGACTGAAGATCCGCAAACAGTGTATACATATTTGCACGTCAGGGAAGATGCACAATTGCTTTTAGGATTTAAATCGATTGAACAGAGGGAATTGTTCAAGAAGCTCATTACCGTTTCAGGTATTGGCCCAAAGGGTGCGCTTGCGATTTTGGCGAGCGGCATTCCTTCACAAGTTGTCGGAGCAATTGAACGCGAGGACGAAGCGTACTTAGTAAAGTTTCCTGGCGTCGGCAAAAAGACTGCTAGACAAATTATCTTAGATTTGAAAGGGAAATTGCACGATTTATTTACAGAGATCGAAATGCCTGATGAAGAAGTGACTTTGCTGTCAATGGCGGAGAATGATTCTTTGGAAGAGGCCATTTTAGCTTTGCAAGCATTGGGGTATTCACAGCGCGAACTGACAAAAGTGAAGACGCAATTGCAAAAAGAGGATCTTGATACGGAAGGCTATATGAAGCTTGCCTTGCGTTTATTATTGAAACAGCAATAAGGGTAGAATAAGGTCATATGATTGGGAAAGGAGGAAAGCGACTATGGAACGGGTTATTTCTAGTGAACAATCGAATTATGATGAAGGATTTGAATTGTCGCTACGGCCACAAACCTTAAGTCAATATATCGGTCAAGAAACCGTAAAAGATAATTTGAGCATTTTCATTGAGGCAGCAAAAGGACGTAGCGAAAGTCTTGACCATGTATTGCTTTATGGACCACCAGGATTAGGGAAAACGACTTTGGCGACTGTCATAGCGAATGAAATGGGCGTCAATGTGAAAATGACGAGCGGGCCGGCGATTGAGCGGCCTGGTGATTTAGCAGCTGTCGTATCTTCATTAGAGCCAGGCGACGTTCTTTTCATCGACGAAATTCATAGGTTGAACAGAGCAATTGAGGAAGTTCTCTATCCAGCGATGGAAGATTTCTGCCTTGATATCGTTGTGGGGAAAGGGCCTTCCGCGAAATCGATCCGCTTGGACTTGCCCCCTTTTACGCTTATTGGTGCAACGACACGTGCAGGCTCCTTATCCGCGCCATTAAGAGACAGATTCGGGGTTCCTTTACGATTGGAATACTATGATGTAAAGCCGTTGCAAGATATCGTAACAAGAAGCGCGCGTCTATTCGATGTCGATATCGATCATATTGCTGCAGAGGAAATCGCCCGTCGTTCGCGTGGAACTCCGCGAATTGCAAATCGTCTGTTGCGGCGCGTCCGAGATTATGCACAAGTGCGGGGCGATGGCAATATTACTGTCCAAATCGCAAAAGAGGCGCTTGAAATGCTGCAAGTCGATGCACATGGCCTTGATCATATCGACCATAAACTAATTGTCGGTATGATTGAGAGATTCCGTGGCGGCCCAGTTGGCATCGATACGCTTTCAGCAAGCATTGGAGAAGAGTCGGTTACGATCGAAGATGTTTATGAACCATATTTACTGCAAATCGGCTTTATTCAAAGGACACCTCGCGGGCGGGTAGCGACACGCCTCGCTTACGATCATTTTGGGTATGCTATGCCTGAAGAAATATAAATCCAGCTTTTTGCTTCAGAAATTATGAGAAGCAGAAGTAGTGACAGTTTTGGCAAAGGAGTGTACCATTTTTCCTTGAACGAAAGTTAATTTTACGATAGAGGAGTTTACATATACGATGGATGTAAATGATTTTGATTTTGATTTGCCTGAAAGACTAATTGCACAAACACCTTTAAAGGACCGTACGGCCAGCCGCTTGTTAGTTATGGATAAAACGACTGGCGCAATTGAACACCGGCATTTTCGAGATATTGTCGATGAATTACAGCCGGGCGATATGCTCGTTTTAAATGATACGAAAGTGTTGCCGGCACGCTTGATTGGAGAAAAACAGGACACAAAAGCGACAATTGAACTACTATTGCTAAAAGAAACAGGGAATGATGAATGGGAAACACTTGTTAAGCCAGCGAAACGTGTTAAAGTTGGTACTGTTGTCACGTTTGGGGATGGCAAATTGATAGCTGAATGTGTCGAAGTTTTGGAGCAAGGTGGGCGCAAATTCAAATTTACCTATTCTGGAATCTTTTATGAGATTTTGGACGAGCTTGGCCAAATGCCTTTGCCTCCATACATTACGGAAACTTTGGATGACCAGTCGCGCTACCAAACCGTCTTTGCTAAGGAACGAGGATCTGCAGCTGCACCTACAGCAGGTTTGCATTTTACTGAGGAAATATTGCAGCAATTAAAAGATAAAGGCGTTGGCATTGAATTTATTACACTGCATGTCGGATTAGGGACATTTCGGCCAGTAAGCTCCGATAAGATTGAAGAGCATACGATGCATTCGGAGTACTACCAAGTGAGCGAGAGCGCCGCACAAGCGATTAATGAAGTAAAAGCGAAAGGTGGAAATATCATCGCTGTCGGTACGACATCTGCCCGTACATTGGAAACGATCGCCTCGGAAAACGATGGCAAGATTGTTGCAACAAGTGGCTGGACCTCGATCTTCATTTTCCCTTCGTACAAGTTCAGCATTTTGGATGGTTTGATCACCAATTTCCATTTGCCTAAGTCAACATTGGTTATGTTGGTTTCTGCGTTGTCAACGAGAGAAAATATATTAGCAGCTTATCGTGAAGCGGTAGAAAATGAATACCGTTTCTTCAGTTTTGGTGATGCAATGTACATCCGACCGCACCGAAGCAACTGAAAGTTTTGCCCATTAGAAAGGAATGAATAGAGTGGCAGCAATCACATATGAGCATATTAAAACTTGCAAACAAACCGGTGCGCGGCTTGGCATCGTCCATACGCCTCACGGTTCTTTTGAGACGCCGGCTTTCATGCCTGTTGGTACACAAGCGACGGTAAAAACGATGTCTCCAGAGGAATTAAAACAAATGGGTGCAGGCATTATTTTGAGCAATACGTATCACTTATGGCTGCGCCCGGGCCATGATATAATTAAGGAAGCTGGCGGTCTCCATAAATTTATGAATTGGGATCGTCCTATATTGACGGATTCTGGCGGATTCCAAGTTTTTTCATTGAGCGAATTTCGTAAAATAGAAGAAGAAGGTGTTCATTTCCGCCATCATTTGAACGGAAGCAAGCTATTTTTAAGTCCAGAGAAAGCAATGGAAATTCAAAATGCATTAGGTTCGGACATCATGATGGCGTTTGACGAATGTCCGCCTTACCCGGCTACTTTCGAATATATGAAATCGAGCGTTGAGCGGACATCAAGATGGGCAGAACGTTGCTTATCTGCTCATGAGAGACCAAATGATCAAGGTCTATTTGGTATCGTGCAAGGCGGGGAATTCGAAGAGCTGCGCAAGCAAAGCGCGAAAGACCTCATTTCTCTCGATTTTCCAGGCTATGCAATCGGAGGTCTATCTGTTGGTGAGCCTAAAGATGTAATGAATCGTGTATTGGAATTTACGACACCGTTATTGCCGACAGATAAGCCTCGCTATTTAATGGGCGTCGGATCTCCGGATTCTCTAATTGACGGCGCGATTCGCGGTGTGGATATGTTTGACTGCGTATTGCCTACCCGAATTGCTAGGAACGGCACATTAATGACAAGCGAAGGACGTCTCGTCGTTAAAAATGCAAAATATGAAAGAGACTTCGGTCCGTTAGATCCGAACTGCGATTGTTATGCATGCAAAAATTATAGCCGTGCGTATATTCGCCACTTGATACGTGCCAATGAAACCTTTGGAATTCGATTGACGTCCTATCATAACTTGTATTTCTTGTTGCGCTTAATGGAACAAGTGCGACAAGCAATTCGCGAAGACCGTTTAGGTGATTTCAGGGAAGCGTTTTTCGAACAATACGGATTCAACAAACCAAATGCAAAAAACTTTTGAATCTTGTATAATAAATCGAGAGTAGAGGGGGGAAGAAAATGCAAGGAGATTTGTTGGGAACTTTATTGCCAATAATTGCGATGTTTGCGATCATGTGGTTCTTATTGATCAGACCAGCGCAAAAAAGGCAAAAACAAACAAAGCAGATGCAAGATAGTCTACAGCGTGGAGATAAAGTCATTACAATCGGTGGGATTCACGGAACGATTGACGCGGTGGACGAGTCATCTGTTTACTTAAAAGTCTCAGAGGGCACGACACTGCAGTTCGATCGTCAAGCGATTGGACGAGTGTTGGATTCATCTGCTTCTTGAATATGATTATAATGGAACGGCGCCTGTATTATTTCGGGTAGCCGTTTTTTTAAGTTATTGTATAGAAAACAGTTGAACAGGAATCCTTCTTATAAAGGAGGGTGCAACATGAATGATCTGTTCATCATTGGGATACGGACTGTCTTTCTATATTGTCTCATTTTAGTTGTGCTAAGAGTGATGGGAAAGCGGGAAGTTGGAGAATTGAGCGTCATAGATGTTGTCGTCTTCGTTATTATGGCGGAAGTCGTAGCATTTGCACTTGATTCGCCAGATAAAAAACTGAGCCACTCATTGCTGCCCTTGTTCATATTATTAGGGATTCAATTGTTGACGTCCTATATTTCATTGAAAAGCAAAAAATTTAGGGACCTCGTAGATGGAGATCCCGTCATGATCATAAAAAATGGACAAATTGAAGAACAAGCTATGAGAAAGCAGCGTTATAACTTGGATGATTTGTTTCAGCAGCTGAGAGAGCAGCAAGTCGGATCCATACAGGAAGTATCCTATGCTTTTTTGGAGCCCTCCGGCAATTTGTCCGTCTTTACAATTGAGGACACACAGCCTGTATTGGCACTTATTTCTGATGGCGTCATTCAAAAAAGACATATACAAATTATAGGAAAAACAGAGGAGTGGCTTCTTTCTGAGCTGAAATCAGTTGGCGTATCACATCCTGAATATGTTTTTTATTGCTCATTTGAACAGGGGAAACTTCATTTTCAGCTGAAAGAAAAGTATCAATAAACTTTTAATAGTCTTTTTAGCATACCAAAATCATTTTTCTTCACTTGACCGAACAAGATTAAAATGATCAGTAAAAAGATTGTCGTAACGATACATTCCCCTATTAAGCCGAACGTTCCGACAGGTAAAAAGATTGGACGGATGACTACCGTTAAAATGAATGAAACATACGGTAAAGCAAACATTGTAAATCCAGCTGCGGCTGCTTTGTTTTTGCGCAAGGTTGCAATATGGAGGAATGAAGTTACTAAGACGCCGAATCCAATCGCCAGCACGGCGCCAGTTTCTTGCAAGCCAGGCTGGGAGGCCAGTACAAACATGACTCCTAATTTTGCAATGCCACCATATACGGAGTTCATCATGCCGGCTTTCGCATCTCCTGTCGCCTGCAAAATTGAATAGAGCGGACTTTGAATGTAGTAAAAGAAGAAAACCGGAGAGAGCATGGCCATGTAAGAAGCACCTTCTTTTACATGGAAAAGCTTCTCCGCCAAATCTTGGCCATGTATATAAAATACGGCAGCGGCAAATGCCCCGGTCAATGCAGAAAGCCTCAATGCAAGATGAATCCTTTCCTGCAATTTCTTTTTATTGCTGGAAGCCGCCGCACCACTCACTGCAGGCACTAAAACGACAGAAAGTGCATAAGGAATGAACGATGGAAATAACAACAGGGGGATCAATACTCCAGAAATGACGCCATACAAAGAAGTGGCGGCCACTGCCCCTACACCTGCCATTGAGAGAGCTCGAATGAAAATGATCGGCTCTAAAAACCAGGTGAATGTTCCGAACAGCCTGCTTCCCGAGGAAGGTAACGCAATGGACAGCAACGGTTCCATCGGATATTTTGCTGCTTTTTTAATTGGTTTCGGCTCTTTGCGCTTATGCTGGTAATATTTGAAGAGCAGATAGCTTGCGGAAACTGCCTCGGCCAAAAGGGTAATCCCCATCGCGTATGCAGCATTCATTGCATTATCGCCTTCAACTAATAATTTCGGCAATAGCCAAGTAATCATGGCAATTCTAAAAGATTGTTCAAGTATTTGTGACCATGCAGTCTCTTCAATTCTTACAATCCCTTGGAAATATCCACGGATCAAACCGCAAATCGCAGCAATTGGTATAATGGCGATCCCGACATAGAGCGCAGTCGATGAAGCTGCATTTCCTAATAATGTTTCGGATAAATAGGGGACAAACAAAATAGAAGCCGGTATGAAAACGATGCCTGTCAAAATTGTAATGACAGTAGCGGTTTTCATGACGGCAGGAAGTTTTGTCGATTCGCCTTTTGCTTTTAATTCTGCGATCACTTTTGCTACAGCAATGGGAACACCTAATTGTACTAAGGACAAAAAGAAGATGAAAGCGGGATAGGCTGTCATATAAATGCCTACTGCTTCCTCTCCAGCTACGCGCATAAATTGAATCCGATAAACGAACCCTAATAATTTTGACAGAAATACTGCTACCATGAGTATGGCGGTACCTCGGATGAAAGTGGACATTCCCAAACAACTCCTTCTCAATTCCGATCATTTCGTATAAACTAAATCTATGCGGTGATTTGGTTATTTACGACTGAATAGGAGAGGGTTGGTGGATGATGGCAATTCAATTCGAGGAAATTTTCAACCATGCGCTTCCGGCAATCAAAAGCAAAAAGAGTGAGCTTCGTTTGTATGGCTATACGACGGTGACCGAAAAAGATATTTGGACATTTTGCGTAAAGAAAAAATGGCGAAAGAAAGATGTAGCATCCATGCGCATCCACGAAGTTGTGAATAGCATCCTAAAATTGACACCCGCCGAATTCATGACGTACACACAGATTGAAGAACAACGTGATTCAGATTGGTTTTCAGATTTGAACAGCGATGAATTGCAGCTGTTGCTATCTCCAAGAAAATCAGAGGAGCGTAGGGGATCGTAATGCTTCAACTATTTGACAGATGGGATACTCTGTTTCATAATTGGAGTGTTGTATTTTTTGAATAACTGTACATAGTAGTCGATTTTGCCGCTCCGAGTACAGAGGGGGAACTTACTTATGAAAACAAGAGGCCGGATTGTCGCGTTTTTATTGATCCTTGTCGTTTTGGGGTCTTTAGTCGGAACTACGACAAATCCGATTTTAAAAGATGTAAGATTAGGATTGGATTTGCAAGGGGGCTTTGAAGTACTTTATGAAGTCCAGCCATTGAAAGAGGGCCAAAAGATTACAGAATCAGTCGTTTCGGATACGGCTTCTGCATTAGGTAAACGTGTTGACGTGTTAGGGATTACTGAACCGAGTATTCAAGTCGAATCGAATAATCGGATTCGTGTCCAATTGGCGGGGGTTGAAGACCAAGAAACTGCTCGTGAATTGCTATCGACACAGGCAAATTTGACATTCCGGGATGCTGACGACAATCTTCTTTTAGATGGCGATGATCTCAAAGAAGGAAAAGCGAAAGCGAACTTCGGTGAAACTGGAAATCCTGTCGTTACGTTAGAAATGAAAGATCCGGATAAATTCGGTGAAGTAACTGCGAAGGTAGCAAGTAAAGCACCGGAAAATGTCATGGTCATTTGGATGGACTTTGAAGAAGGTGTTGATTCATTCAAGGAAGAAATGAAAAAGGAAAAACCTAAATTCATTTCAGCTCCTTATGTTAAACAAACAATCAACTCTTCGAATGTAGAGATTTCAGGTAACTTTACAGTTGAAGAAACGAAGAATTTAGCAGACATTTTAAATGCTGGTGCATTGCCAGTACATCTTGAGGAAATCTATTCGACCTCAGTAGGTGCCCAATTCGGTGCCCAAGCATTAGATAAAACGGTGTTTGCAGGTATTGTAGGTATTTCTTTAATTCTTTTATTCATGTTAGTGTATTATCGTGTGCCAGGTTTTGTTGCAGTTATCACACTATCGTTTTACATTTATTTAATATTACTTGTCTTCACAAGAATTAATGGTGTGTTGACGTTGCCTGGAATTGCTGCCCTCATGTTAGGGGTCGGTATGGCGGTCGATGCGAATATCTTGACGTATGAACGGATCAGGGAAGAGCTGCGGGTTGGCAAATCGGTGAAAACATCATTTGCTGCAGGTGCTAAGTCAGCATTTACAGCTATCTTGGATGCCAATATTACGACGATATTGGCTGCAGTCGTTTTGTTCATCTTCGGGACAAGCTCTGTAAGAGGATTTGCGACAATGCTCATCATTAGTATTTTAGTCAGCTTCTTGACAGCTGTATGGGGATCGAGATTGTTGCTTGGCCTCTTAGTGCATAGCGGCGTGTTGGACGGTAAACCAGGATTATTCGGCATATCGAAAAAGAAAGTGCATGCACCTGAAGAAAATGTTGATACGTTAGATCTGACAACGAAGTTTGACCGTTTTGATTTTGTCGGCACGCGAAAAATTTTCTATGTTATTTCAACTATTTTGCTCGTTGCAGGCATTGTCATGTTAGGCATATTTAAGCTGAACTTAGGGATTGATTTCTCAAGTGGTACACGCGTAGAAATTATGTCGGATCAACCATTGACGACAGAAGAAATTTCGGGCACGCTTGAAGAATTGGGCCATCCATCTTCAGACATCGTGTTGTCGGGGGATACAAATAATATTGGGGTTGTCCGATACAAAGAGGAATTCAAGCAAGAAACGATCACGAAGTTTAAAAATGATTTATCTGCACATTATGGTGTAGATCCAAATATATCTGCAGTTTCGGATACTGTAGGAAAAGAATTGGTGAAAAATGCGTTTAAAGCACTTGCGGTTGCTGCTTTAGGAATTGTTATATACGTAGCATTCCGCTTCGAATGGAGAATGGGCTTGTCTGCCATCGTCGGGTTGCTGCATGATGCATTCTTCATGGTTGCGGTCTTTAGTATAACGAGGCTTGAAGTGGATATTACGTTTATTGCGGCAGTATTGACAATCGTCGGTTACTCCATCAATGACACCATTGTTACGTTTGACCGAATCCGGGAAAACTTGCATCGTATCGGTAAAATTGACGATGAAAAGCAATTGGCGGATATCGTCAATAAATCGCTTCGTCAAACATTAGGACGATCGGTGAATACGGTATTGACAGTAATTTTTGTAGTTGTTGCATTAATTGCAGTTGGTGCAGAGGCAATTCGTCCATTCTCGGTTGCGTTATTGATCGGTTTACTTGCAGGAACATATTCTTCAATTTTCATTTCCGCGCAAATCTGGTTTGATTTGAAGAAGAAAGAAATGAAAAAAGAAGGCGGCCTGAAAGTAAACAAAGAGAAAAAGCAATGGGGTTCAGACGAACCAGTCGTATAATGCGTTTAAATCGCATAGGAAACAGGGTATACATATTGTATACTCTGTTTTTTCTTTGAAGGAGAGTGGAATGATGCGGTTTCAATGGGGTTTATTAGTAGGACTTCTTTTTGCAATCGTAATTGCCGTATTTGCTATCGTTAACGTCGAAGCAGTGAAAGTGAATTATTTATTTGGCACAGCGCAAATTCCGCTTATCTTAGTCATTTTAATTATGGCGTTGTTAGGAGCTGCTATAAGCGGCATCGTCGGGATGTTCCGTTCCGTCCATATGACACGTCAAATTAATGAGTTGAAAAAAGAAATGACGGCAAAAGAAATAATGATCGCTTCGCAGCAAAACGAAATTGCAGCTTTGCAGCATGGTGAAGATTTTAGGGCACGAATTAGAGATAATGATGAATAAGCAATTAGAGCATCTTTCAAAATTTGTTTGAGAGATGCTTTTTATTTTGGGCTATTGTTGTTTATTAGTATATTTATCCTATTGGAAATGTAAGCCATTTTGTAGCAGTGTTATACATACGCCAAACCATTAATCATGCTTATTGTTGATTATGAGTATACAGATTGTATTATGAGGTTTTACAAGGGTTTATGAGCTCTTTATTCTGTTTATGCGTAAGTATATAACGATTTGACCGTACGTTATGGAATAAGGCAGACTCCTCTTTCTTGGTATTCGTAAGTGCTGAGAGAAGTAAGGGAGATTTCGCTTTATGTCCCTCACGCCTTCCGATATAATAAGGACAAGGATGTGAGCATTTTGATAGAATCAAAGAAAATGTGGACAATTAACCGTCCTGATGAGCAACTTGTGCAGCTTTTCATAGATAAGCTTGGTCTTCCGTCGATCCATGCGAAAATATTAGTCTCACGAGGGATTATCGATTTAGACGAGGCCGAAGCTTTTTTACATATGACCGAAAGAAATTTACATGATCCATTTTTGCTATACGGTATGGATATTGCGGTGAAGCGCATACAGCAAGCGATTGAAAATGCCGAAAAGATTACTGTTTATGGCGATTACGATGCAGACGGAGTAACGAGTGTCACAGTTTTAACGACGGCATTGGAAAGGCTTGGCGCCAATGTAGAATACGCCATACCGAACAGATTTGAACATGGCTATGGACCAAACAGTGAACTGTTCATGGAACTCCATGCAACGGGCACCTCACTTATTATTACGGTAGACAACGGCATATCCGGTATTAAAGAGGTAGAACTTGCCAAGTCCTTAGGAATGGATATTATTATTACGGATCACCATGAAATCGGCGAAGCGCTTCCTAAGGCGGATGCAATTATACATCCAAGGCATCCTGATGGAAATTATCCATTTGGGGAATTAGCAGGGGTTGGCGTTGCTTTTAAATTGGCATGTGCATTATTAGGTGAAGTACCTGCAGAGCTTTATGAAATTGCCGCAATCGGAACGGTTGCAGACCTTGTGCCATTAAGAGATGAAAATCGTTTCATCGTCAAAGAAGGTATACGGCGAATGAGACATACGAAGCATCTTGGTTTGCAAGCGTTACTAAAAGTAAGTGCCACGGAACAGTCAAAAGTGTCGGAAGAGACACTTGGGTTCATGATCGGACCACGGTTAAACGCACCCGGAAGATTAGGCAGTGCAGACAAAGCGGTCCACCTGTTAAAAGCGGAAGATCCTATGATGGCGATGGCAGTTGCAGAAGAGCTGGACGAGCTGAACAAAGAAAGACAAGCGCTCGTCGCTTCTATTGCAGAAGAAGCTGAAAAAGCCATGGGTGACCTGTATGGAGATATGCTTCCATACGTTATTGTCATTGCGGGAGAAAACTGGAATCCTGGAGTTGTCGGGATTGTCGCTTCGAGATTGACTGAAAAATATTATCGGCCTTCAATTGTCCTATCGATTGATAAGGAGAGTGGCATAGCGAAAGGTTCAGGTAGAAGCATTGCAGGATTTGACTTGTATGAGAGCCTTTCCAAAATAAAAGACTTGTTGCCGCATTTTGGCGGGCATGAAATGGCGGCAGGCATGTCTTTATCCATTGAGCATGTTGAGTTGCTTAGAGAGCGTTTAAATGACATTGGCAAACGGTCTATGACGGATGATATTCTCACTCCTCGCCTACATATTGATGTTCCGATAGAAGTGTCAGAAATAGATGTGAACGTATTGGAACAAATGGAAAATTTACGTCCATTCGGTGTTTCATTCGAAAAACCGATCTTTTTATTGGAAAATGTTTATGCAGAATCTGTCCGAAAAATTGGGGCAGCGAAAAATCATTTAAAATTGCAATTGACTGCCGGTGATGAAAGTTTGGATGTTATCGGGTTCGGACAAGGTGAGCTTGCAGATGACATGAGTCCAGCAGTGAAAATGTCTGTAACGGGTGATTTGCAAGTGAATGAATGGAACGGACGGAAAAAGCCACAAATGCTATTGGAAGACCTAACTGTCACTGAACGGCAACTGTTCGACTTACGAGGTGTTCAAGAACCAAGCAGATGGCTTTCATCGATACCGAAGAAAAATACTGTGTTCATTGCGTTTCATGCAAAATCTATAGAACATTTCAAACCCGTGTTAGGTGAAATGGACATGCGATTGTATGATCAACAGCAGATTGAGGAAACAGATCATCTTGTATTGTTAGATCTTCCAAACGAGGCTAAGCAAATTCAAAGCATTATGCAATCTGTTAATCCTAAGAGAGTATATCTTCACTTCTATGTTCCAGAATCGATTTATTTTGAAGGAATTCCTGGACGGGAACAGTTTGGATGGTTTTATAGCTTATTGAAAAAAAGGGGTTCTTTCGATTTACGCAAAGAAATTCATGAGCTTTCTAAACATAGAGGTTGGAAGATAGACACAATTTATTTCATGTCGAAGGTGTTTTCTGAGTTAGGATTTGTTAAGATAGAGAATGGTCTTGCTCTTTTTGTTGAAACGGCTGGGAAAAAAGATTTGTCTGAAGCTCCTTCTTATCAAGAGAGGGAAAGGCAAATTGAACTTGAGAAAAAATTAGTTTATGCACCTTATCATGAATTGAAACAATGGTTTGACGCATTATGTGATAATGCTGTCAACAGGGAGGAACAACAGTTATGGATTTGAAAAGTTATGTGACGATTGTACCTGATTATCCAAAAGAAGGAATTAGCTTTAAAGATATTACAACGATTATGGACGATGGCAAGGCGTATAAATATGCAACGGATAAAATTGTGGAGTTTGCGAAGGAAGTAGGTACGGACATTATCGTTGGTCCTGAAGCGAGAGGGTTCATCATTGGATGTCCGGTCGCGTATGCATTGGAAGTCGGATTTGCTCCTGTTCGTAAGCCTGGAAAATTACCGCGTGAAACGATTTCGGTCGAATATGATTTAGAGTATGGCAAAGATTCATTGACGATTCATAAAGATGCCATTAAACCTGGCCAACGTGTTCTTATCGTCGATGATTTGCTTGCAACAGGCGGAACGGTTGGCGCAACGGTTGAGCTTGTTGAAAAATTAGGCGGTATCGTTGCAGGCTGTGCATTTTTAATCGAACTTTCGTACTTGAACGGCCGCGAAAAATTGGTAGGCCATGAAATTCGTTCTTTAATCACTTATTGAAAAATGTTCCCTCGCTTCTTTTGCGAGGGTTCTTTTGCATTCTCATACTTTACATTCATAGCTATTTATACATACAATAAGATTATCTTTATTTTTTAACTTTATTCAGCAAAAAACGCCCACCTTAATAGATGGCGAGATGAATATTTTTCGGTTCGGCAGCTGCACTTACTTTGCTGAACATTAGCAGCAAATTGGCTAAGGCGGTCACTCCATGTGGCAGTGCCTAATTGATTGTAGATTTTTGTTGGCTAAAGCCTCCGGTGGATGTCACGGATTTTAGAAAGAGTACTTAAAGCAGACTCTAAAAATCTGGACGAACTTACGCAGAGTCGTAAATGATTGCTGAAGTTGTCGAAAGGAGTAATAGAATGGCGAAAAACCGTGACATGACCGCGGATGATATATTTCAAATTGTTGCCTCCTATATGAATGATAAACATGTCGCGTTCGTCAAAAAGGCTTATCAAGCAGCTTATGCGGCGCATGAAGGGCAATACAGAAGCTCAGGAGAACCATATATACTGCATCCTATTCAAGTTGCGGGCATCTTAGCAGAACTGCAAATGGACCCGGCTACAGTTGCTGCCGGATTCCTTCATGATGTTGTGGAGGATACGGATGTTAGCAGAGAGGACATCGTTCGGGAGTTTGGTGAAGAGGTTGCAATGCTTGTAGATGGAGTGACGAAGTTAGAAAAGCTGAAATTCAAGTCAAACGAAGAGAAGCAGGCAGAAAATCATCGGAAAATGTTCATTGCGATGGCGAGGGATATTCGAGTGATCCTCATTAAATTAGCAGACCGGCTTCATAATATGCGAACGTTGAAGCA
This sequence comes from Sporosarcina contaminans, assembly GCF_042679045.1. Classification (NCBI taxonomy): domain Bacteria; kingdom Bacillati; phylum Bacillota; class Bacilli; order Caryophanales; family Caryophanaceae; genus Sporosarcina; species Sporosarcina contaminans. The sequence goes on from NZ_JBHTLT010000133.1 coordinate 28,280, forward strand.
TGTGCCTGAGGAGAAGCAAAGAAGGGTCGCAGCAGAAACGTTGGATATATTCGCCCCGCTCGCTCATCGTCTCGGAATTTCCACGATTAAGTGGGAATTGGAAGATACTGCACTTCGTTATTTGAATCCGCAGCAATATTACCGAATTGTTAATATGATGAAGCGTAAGCGTGATGAGCGCGAAAAATATTTGCAAAACGTTATGGAATTGATCCGTAAAGAAATAGCAGAAATGGATATCGATGCGGACATTTCGGGTCGTCCGAAACATTTATATTCAATTTATAGAAAAATGATTTTGCAGAAAAAAGAATTTAATGAGATATATGATCTTTTAGCTGTGCGCATTATTGTCAAAAGCATTAAAGATTGTTATGCAGTCCTTGGCATCATTCATACTTTGTGGAAGCCGATGCCGGGCAGGTTTAAGGATTATATTGCGATGCCTAAGCAGAACTTGTACCAGTCAATCCATACGACTGTCGTCGGTCCGGCGGGCGATCCACTTGAAGTGCAGATTCGTACAGAAGAAATGCATCGTATAGCCGAATACGGGGTAGCCGCACATTGGGCGTACAAAGAAGGGAAGACGGTTTCTGAAAAGCCGGGCAATATTGATTCTAAGCTGAAATGGTTCCGTGAAATATTGGAGTTTCAAAATGAATCTTCGAATGCCGAAGAATTTATGGAGTCATTGAAATTCGATTTATTTTCGGATATGGTCTATGTTTTTACGCCAGACGGAGATGTGATAGAAATTCCAAAAGGTTCGGTGCCAATTGATTTCGCTTATCGTGTCCATTCCGAAGTAGGGAACCGAACGATAGGGGCAAAAGTGAATGGCAAAATGGTACCGCTTGACACCGAACTATCCACAGGAGATATCGTTGAAATTTTAACGTCGAAACAGTCGTTTGGACCTAGTCGAGATTGGTTGAAAATTGCAAATACTTCACAGGCAAGAAATAAAATCCGTCAATTTTTTAAAAAGCAATTGCGTGAGGAAAATATCATCAAAGGCAAAGAGATGGTCGAAAAGGAAATCAAGCTGCAAGAATTTGATGTGAAAGCTATACTTACGCAAGAAAATATCCAACGAGTAATCGAGAAATTCAGCTTTACATCAGAAGAAGATATGTATGCAGCTGTAGGGTCAAATGGAATCACTGCACAGCAAGTCGTCAATCGACTAGCTGAAAAGATCCGTAAAGAACGTGAACAGCAAGATACGATCGACAAAATTGTTTCTGATATGAAGGCGACGCAGCCGGTTATGACTGAGTCTGGCGTTATTGTAAAAGGAATCGAAAACTTGCTCATCCGATTATCGAAATGCTGCAACCCGATTCCTGGAGATGAAATCGTTGGCTTCATAACTAAAGGGCGCGGCGTTTCGGTGCACCGCTCGGATTGCCCAAATATCCATGCAGATGAAGATACTGATCGGCTAATCGATGTTGAATGGGCAGTCGATACAAGCAATGCGGTGAAAGATTTCCAAGTGGATATTGAAATTTCCGCATTTGACCGACAAGGCCTATTGAATGAAGTGATGATGGTTGTCGCGGATACGAAAACGCCGATGGTAGCAGTAAGTGGCAAAGCAGATCGCGATAAATTGGCGAAGATCAATATGACGATCAAAATAAAAGACATCGCCCATTTACATCGAATCGTTGAACGTATTAAACAAATCCGTGATATTTATTCCGTCCAGCGTATAGTGAATTAATAAAGGTCATGTGAACAAGTTGAGTAGGCAGGTGTTTGAATTGAAAGTTGTATTACAGCGTTCAGGCAAAGCAAGTGTTACTGTTGATGGAGAAATCACTGGCTCGATTGACAAAGGATATGTATTGCTTGTCGGATTGACGCATGAAGATAAAAAAGAAGATGTAGAGTATATAGCGAAAAAAATAGCAGGCCTGCGTTTATGGGAAGACGATGATGGAAAAATGAACAAATCAATTGATGAAGTTGGAGGTTCCATTCTTTCTGTATCGCAATTTACACTATATGGTGATGTCAGAAAAGGGAGACGCCCGAGTTTTATTGAAGCTGCGAGACCAGAAAAGGCTGAGCCTCTATGGCACTATTTCAATGAATGCTTAGAGGGCTATGGACTTCAAGTAGAGACAGGAATTTTCGGTGCAATGATGGACGTAGAACTTGTGAATGACGGTCCAGTAACAATCATAGTCGAATCAAAATAAATTTGAAAAGAGACGATCACTTTCCTCTGAGCGAGAGGGGTGATCGTCTCTTGTTTATTGACTCCCATCAAAATACTCAAGGAGGCCTTGATAAATTCCATGTGTAGCCTGTTCTCTGAATAGATCCGTTTTCAAGATTCGTTCTTCGGAAGGATTTGATAAAAAGCCCAACTCAATTAAAACGGCATTCTGCTTATTTTCCCTCAAAACTAAAAAGTCGGCAGGCTGTGCACCCCGGTTCCTAATGTTAATCGCCCCATCTAAGCCGTTATTAATTGCTTCTGCTAAAGATTTTTGCGATGTTTGTGTGTAGTACGTTGTAAATCCAGTAACCGAGCTGTCTAAGTTAGCGTCATAATGGACGCTGATGAATGCATCAGCTTGAGCTTGGTGGCCGATGGAAACTCGTTTTCTTAACGAAACGTACGTATCGGATTCTCTCGTCATAACGACGTTGGCACCGGCAGCTCTCAACTTTGCTGAAAGCAATTCGGTCGTTAACAGCGTCAAATCTTTTTCATCGGTCCCTCTCGACCCGGTCGTTCCTCTGTCATTGCCTCCATGTCCTGCATCGATGACAATCGTTAAACCATTTAAAGTACCGGCAGCTCTTGCAACCGTATTTTTCGGTTGCTCTTTTTTCTGCAACTCTTCGTCACCTGTAGTTACGACCCATTTTGCAATAAAGGCCGTATCACCAGATTCAAGTGCGATTTCATACCAATCACCATCTTCTTTTACGACAGGAAGTCTTTCTCCTGCATTGACGCGAGTTACAATTTCAGAAGCCGTTGTTGCAGAAGATCTAATGTTTGTCCCATTCGTCAAAACGGTTACAGTTGTTTTACTGTCATGGCGTAAGGAATCATCTTTTTTACCAGTTAGATATCCGTGGAAAGAATAAACCCAACCAGACTTCTTTTTTCCAAGGTCGATTCGAACCCAATTGCCATCTGACTCGATTACAGAATACGATTCGTCTTTATGTACCAATCCAACTTTTTTTGCCTTTAGATCTGCTTTTTTTCGAACATTCAACGCATCAACTGAAACGGTAAATAATTGATCTTGTTCCACATTAGATGCGATCTTCTCAACAGACTTTTCCCGCGATTCGCTTTCAATCTTTTCTTCTTTTTCAGTTTGTTGATGAACTAATTCCGTTACATAATCGGCATATACCCATCCGTCTATTCCGTTTTTCTGAATAGCGACCCATTTATCAGTTTGTCCAGTCATAAGTGCTTCTTCCCCGGCACTCAATTGACCAATGATAGCAGCGTTTATGGATGGTTCCGTCCGTATGTTTAAGGCATTTACCTTAGAAATGATATTTTTTGGTTGGTTGTCCAAAGACTCTTCGGATGTAACGAGCCATGAAGCAATCCAGCCAGTGCTTGCGCCTAACCGAATTTCCAGCCAATCGTTTGAAGTAGATAAAATATCGACGGACTCGCCTCTCTTCATTGAGCCAATAACTGGATACGTAAGTCCGGGACCAGATCGGACATTCAATGAAGCCGTATTTACTACTGCCGTTCCGCTATTGGCAATTATGACGGATTGATTGTAAAAGATTGCTAACGTTAAAACGGCGACGATTGTCCAAATCTTCACTTTCGACAAACTATCACTCTCCTTTAAGAATAATTGTAGTGTTTTTTCGAATAAAAAACTACAATGAAATGAAAAAGGTTGACACTTCTGTAGTAAATCGCTAAGATGTTGGTTAATCTAATCGATATAAGGCAATACAATTAAAACCCTATGACGTGGCAAGTAGCTGCTTTGCAGACTGACAAGAGAGGGGTGGACGAGGCTGAAATCCACTCTACAGACGGAAGTAGCGAATAACACCATCGAGGATCCATGCTGAACGAATCATTCTATTAGGTGTGGACGGAACCGGCCGTTATCCGGATACGAGTGGGCTCGATGATAATCGAAGCCAATTTGGGTGGAACCGCGGAAGCTACTAGCTCTCGTCCCTTTATTAACAAGGGATGGGAGCTTTTTCTATTGTTCGCGGAAAAACGATGCAGGAGAAAGGGGAAGTCTTATGAAATTTAAAGTGCCAAGAGGGACGCAAGATATTTTGCCATCTGAATCATGGAAGTGGCAACAAGTTGAAGCGATTATTCGTGATGTATGTGAATTGTACCGCTATAAGGAAATTCGTACTCCGATGTTTGAGCAGACGGAATTATTCCAAAGGACCGTTGGAGACACGACAGATATCGTTCAAAAAGAAATGTATACATTTACAGATAGAGGAAACCGTTCCATGACGCTACGTCCAGAAGGAACAGCATCTGTCGTACGTTCGTATGTAGAACATAAAATGTTTGGCTATCCAGATCAGCCAGTAAAGCTTTATTATTCAGGACCGATGTTCCGCTATGAAAGACAGCAAGCCGGAAGGTATCGTCAATTCGTACAATTTGGCGTGGAAGCAATCGGCAGTGCTGATCCTGCCATCGATGCAGAAGTTATTTCACTTGCTCTCGATGTATATCGCCGCGCAGGCTTAAAAGACTTGAAATTGGTATTGAATTCATTAGGAGATGGGGAATCAAGAAAGGCACACCGTGAAGCCTTGATCGCTCACTTTGCACCGCATATCGGCGAATTTTGCACCGATTGCCAATCAAGATTGAACAAAAACCCATTGCGAATTCTCGATTGTAAAGTGGATCGAGATCATCCGTTAATGGCTTCAGCTCCTTCATTAACAGATTATTTAAATGAGGAGTCTGCAGCTTATTTTGAAAACGTGAAGCGCTATTTGGACGCCATCGGCATTTCGTATGAGCTTGACCCGAATTTAGTACGCGGGCTTGATTACTACAATCACACAGCATTTGAAATTATGAGCACGTCCAAAGGGTTCGGAGCGATTACAACACTTTGCGGAGGTGGTCGTTACAATGGCGTATCAGAAGATATCGGCGGGCCGCACGCACCGGGCATCGGATTTGCAATGAGCATTGAACGCCTATTATTAGCGCTTGAAGCAGAAGAAAAAACGTTCGTAGATGAACCGGATTTGGATGTATACATCGTATCACTTGATGAGGAAGCACACCGAAAAGGATTTACGGTTCTAAATGATTTGCGAAATGCGGGCATACGTGCGGATATGGATTACATGGACCGCAAGATGAAAGCTCAAATGAAATCGGCGGATCGGTTTAACGCAAAAACAGTAATTGTCATTGGTGAAGACGAAGTAAAAGAAAATGTTGTGCAATTAAAAAATATGGAAGATGGCACACAACAAAAAGTGAAAGATAGTTTACTCCTAGAAAAAATTAAAGAACAGTTGAAATAGGGAAGGTTGATGAACAATGCAGCGAACACATTATTGCGGAGAATTGACTGAAGACGTAATCGGTCAGCAAGTAACATTACAAGGATGGGTGCAAAAACGCCGTGATTTGGGCGGATTGATTTTTATTGACGTGCGCGACCGCACAGGCATCGTGCAAGTTGTTTTCAATCCGGATTTCTCTCAAGAAGCGCTTGAGTTGGCAGAGAAAATCCGTAATGAATATGTGATTGAAGTGAGAGGCAAAGTTGTAGAACGTGAGGAGAACCAAAAGAACGAAAAGCTAAAGACTGGTTCTATTGAAATACACGCAGAACAATTAAAAATCATTAACGAAGCAAAGACGCCTCCATTTATGATTGAAGATGAAACGGATGTCAATGAAGAGATCCGTCTAAAATACCGTTATTTAGATTTGCGCCGTCCACAATTGGCAAAAGTTTTTAAAATGCGGTCGGATATTTCAAAAACAGTGCGAAACTTTCTCGATGATGAAGGATTCATCGAAGTCGAAACGCCTATCTTGACAAAATCGACACCAGAAGGCGCACGGGACTATCTCGTGCCAAGCCGTGTGCATGACGGTGCATTTTATGCGTTGCCGCAATCTCCGCAGTTGTTCAAGCAAATGCTCATGGTATCCGGTTTTGACCGTTACTATCAAATCGCACGTTGTTTCCGTGATGAAGACCTGCGTGCAGACCGACAACCTGAATTTACGCAAATCGATATGGAAATGAGTTTCATGTCGATTGAAGACATTATTGAGTTGAATGAAAGATTAATGAAAAAAGTGATGAAGGATGTTAAGGGGATCGATATTGAAATACCATTCAAGCGTATTCCGTATGATGAAGCGATGGCACGTTTCGGTTCCGACAAACCGGATACAAGATTCGAGATGGAATTGATCGATCTATCCGAAATTGTGAAAGACTCTTCATTCAAAGTGTTTGCAAGCGCGGTTGAAGCAGGTGGCCAGGTGAAAGCAATTAACGTAAAAGGCGCTTCTGACAATTACTCTCGGAAAGATATCGACGCGTTAGGTGAATTTGCAGGACGGTATGGTGCAAAAGGGCTCGCATGGCTTAAAGTGGATGCAGAAGGCTTGAAAGGCCCGATCGCTAAGTTTTTTGAAGAGGAAACTGCAGAGTCATTGAAAAACGCTTTACATGCTGAAGCTGGTGACCTTTTATTATTTGTAGCAGATAAAAAATCTGTTGTTGCAGATGCATTAGGCGCTCTTCGATTGAAATTAGGGAAGGAATTGAATTTGATTGACGAATCGAAATTCAATTTCCTCTGGGTAACAGATTGGCCGCTATTCGAATACGACGAAGAGGAAGGCCGTTATTATGCTGCCCACCATCCGTTCACGATGCCGGCTAATGTCGAGGAGCTTGAAACGAAACCTGAAGAAGTAAAAGCTCAGGCGTATGACCTTGTTCTGAATGGCTACGAATTAGGCGGAGGTTCTTTGCGGATTTATCAACGTGATGTTCAAGAAAAAATGTTCAAAGCATTAGGCTTTACACAAGAAGAAGCGCGGGAGCAATTCGGCTTCCTGTTGGATGCTTTTGATTATGGAACACCTCCACATGGCGGTATTGCATTCGGTTTAGATCGCATTGTAATGCTATTATCCGGCTCGTCTAATTTACGAGATACAATTGCATTCCCGAAAACAGCAAGCGCAAGCGACCTGTTGACTGAAGCGCCAAGTGAAGTTGATCAGGCACAGCTTTCCGAGTTAGGTATTGCTGTAAAAACAACTGAAAATCACTAACGCAACTCTCGTAAAATTGTAAAAATGGCAAAAGTAAAATCGTTGAACCGAAAAAAAATGTATGGTAGTATACAAGTAATACGAATCCTGAGGTGTTCGTCTTTGACTAATCAGTTTTGACCGAACATATTGATCGTAGGGAGTCTGCATTTCATTCTGGATGACATGCCTTCTTTAAGGGGACTTCAAAAGGAATGGAGAAGACACCCACCTGCTGAGTGCGGGTTCAAAGCGATACGAATAAGACGGCACATTCGGGATTCGTAACTGTTTTGATTTGAAATGACATGAATTTAGTTTAATCCCCCTCTTGCTTCATTGCAGAGGGGTTTTCTATTGACATATTTTATTTTGAAAGGCGGAATCATTTTGTTGCACCAATTTTCTCGCAATGAATTAGCGATAGGCAAAGAAGGCGTAGAACGGATGCGCCAAAAAACGGTTGCTATTTTAGGTGTTGGCGGCGTCGGTTCGTTCGCTGCAGAGGCTTGTGCAAGAAGTGGCATTGGCCGCATTATTTTAATCGATAAAGACTCAGTCGATATTACGAACGTCAACCGTCAACTTGTCGCAAGCCTATCGACTATAGGCAGATCGAAAGTGGAAGTGATGGAGGAGCGGATTGCTGATATTAATAAAGAATGTGAAGTAATCAGTTTGCATATGTTTTACACGGAAGAGACTTATGAAGAAATTTTCAGCTACAAGCCTGATTATGTCATTGATGCATCGGATACGATCAGCTATAAAATTCATTTGATCAAAGAATGTGTCAAACGAGGCATCAAAATTATTTCAAGCATGGGCGCTGCAAATAAATTAGATCCTACAAGATTTCAAATTGCTGATATTTCTAAAACTCATACAGATCCGATTGCAAAAGTCATCCGTCTTCGTCTGAGAAAGGAAGGTATTCAAAAAGGCGTTCCTGTCGTTTTTTCAGACGAGAGCCCAATCGTTGTCCGGGAAGATGTCGTTGATACAGTAGGAAATCCTGACGCAAACATCCGAAAAGCGAAAATGCCACCAGCATCGAATGCGTATGTACCTTCTGTTGCAGGTCTTATTTGTGCAAGCTATGTGTTGAATGATATCGTCAAGGATATCCCGATTGAACGGGTGAAAGATAAAGCGAATATATGAGGATAGAGCTGTTTAGAAGGTTGGTTTTCACTGACTTTTTGAACAGCTCTTTTGTAAGTAAAAATAAAGGGATACATGTAACCGTTGCTCCGTACGATTTTGAACTAAGAGAATAAACATGTACAAAACGTAGTGAATAAGAGTGGGGAAAAATAGACGAATTCATAAAACAATCATAATCGAATAATGAATACAACTTGTTATAATGACATAATGCTGATACAATTGACCTACTATATAGGGCTTAGAATAGTAATATAGTATAAAGAGTTTGAGCATGAGAGGATTGGGAACGATGAAAAAACAGGATGGCATTTTATTGGAGAGCGGCACGAACGAACTTGAAATCGTCGAATTTGAAATGGGACATAACAGATATGGCATAAACGTAATTAAAGTAAAGGAAATTATTCTTCCTACGCCAATTACAGTAATCCCGCATGCTCACCCTGCAATAGAAGGCATTATGCAGTTGAGAGGCGAAGTATTGCCTGTCATCAATATGGAAAAAGTGATGGGACTTCCTCAAACAATCGGACCAAATGATGGAAAGTATATCGTAGCAGCTTTCAATAAACAGGAAGTCGTCTTCCATGTCCATGAAGTGACTCAAATCCATAGAATATCATGGAATCAGATCGAAAAGCCTTCAGACCTATATTCCGGAGATGCTTCGCAAGTGATCGGTGTCATTAAGCGTGAACGCGATATGCTATTGTTATTAGATTTTGAAAAGATTGTAATGGAAATTAATCCAGATAGTGGCATTCGTGTAGAGGAAGTGCAGAAGTTAGGTGAGAGAGAGCGATCTGATAAACGAATTGTCGTCGCTGAAGATTCACCAATGCTTCGAAAATTGCTGAGTGACACATTATCTGAAGCAGGATATGTCAATATCGAGTTTTTCGAAAATGGAAAAGATGCTCTGAATTTCTTGGAAGCAATCGTCGCTGATGGTAAGACTGTTACAGATGAAATTCAATTAGTGATTACGGATATCGAAATGCCTCAAATGGACGGACACCACTTTACGAAACGTATTCGTGAGAACAAGGATTTAAGCGCATTGCCAGTTATTATTTTCTCCTCACTCATTACTGATGAGCTAAAGCATAAAGGAGAAAGTGTCGGTGCAAACGATCAAGTAAGCAAACCAGAAATCGCTGAATTAGTATTGAAAATGGACCAATATATTTTATAATAAAACAACCGCCGTACGGAATTCTTACGGCGGTTTTCTTTATTTATTGCGAAACTCTTTTAAACGTTTATATATGCTAGCGATTTTTTTCTCTTCTCCTGCAATGACCGGTTCATAAAATTCTATATGCGCTATTTTATCAGGCAAGTATTGCTGATCAACCCATCCTCCGAAAGAACCGATTGGCGTATCATGAGGATATAAATAACCAACATGTCCCAATTGTTCAGCTCCGCTATAATGAGCGTCCCGTAAATGAAGAGGAATATCCCCGGCATTGCCTTCGTGAATAGCCCTTGAGGCGGCATCAATTGCTTTGTATGCAGAATTTGACTTAGAAGACAAGCACATCTCAATGACAGCATTCGCTAATGGAATTCTTGCTTCAGGCATGCCTAATCGGATTGCTGCGTCTGTCGCAGCCAAAACATGAGGGCCGACTTCTGGTGCAGCAAGACCTATATCTTCATACGCCATGACTAAAAGCCTTCTTGTAACCGCGATTAGATCGCCAGTTTCCAAAAGGTTTGCCAAATAGTAAATTGCCGCATTGACATCGCTTCCACGAACTGATTTTTGAAGCGCAGACAGTAAATTATAGTGATGGGATCCTTTTTTATCTCCAACAAGACCAATTCTGCCGATTAAATTATCGATGAGCCAATCTTCCACCTGTATTTTCCCATCTTCTTCGTCACTAGCTGATATTAATGACTCTAATAAGGTGAGAGCTTTCCTGGCATCTCCGTTCACTCCTTCAGAAATACGTTCAACCTGTTCATCGGTCATTTCAATGGTGAGCTTCCCGAGTCCGCGGTCTTCATCCTGTAATGCTCGATGAATTAAAGCGTTAATATCTTCGGTTTCTAACCGCTTTAGCTGCAGTATTTCTCCGCATCTAGAACGGATAGCTGGATTGACATCGTGAAATGGATTTTCAGTAGTAGCACCAATTAAAACAATTGCTCCACTTTCAACATGAGGAAGCAATGTATCTTGCTGTAATTTATTGAAACGGTGTATCTCATCTAAAAACAAAAGCACTTTTCCTGAAATCCGTGCCTCAGAAACGACTTGCTCGACGTCTTTTTTTCCTGATACGGTGGCGTTCAATGCGATGAATGGAAGGCGGCTCGTCCCGGCAATTGCGTACGCAAGAGAGGTTTTTCCGATTCCGGGATCCCCATACAATAACATAGACGGTACGTGTCCATTTTTGATCATCTGGTATAGCGCCGTTTCTTTGCCGATAATATGCTGTTGTCCAGCAATTTCATCAATCGTTTTTGGACGCATCCGAAACGCCAATGGCTCATTGTTCAACAAAATCACTCCTCCGTACATCCGTTCTTCCATTATACACAAGTGTCAGGTTCAAGTCATTTGGAGGAAGTGATTAATATGTTATGATATAATACCTTGAAGGAATTTAGGAAAAGGACGTTGGTTGAACGATGAGAATTTCTACGAAGGGCCGCTATGGGTTAACGGTTGTTGTTGAATTAGGTAGAAAATATGGGGAAGGGCCATTGCCCTTACGTAAAATTGCGGAAGAGCAAAATCTTTCCGAAGCTTATTTAGAGCAATTAATCCCGCCGTTAAGAAATAGCGGCATCGTTAAAAGTGTTCGAGGGGCATATGGCGGCTATAAATTGGCAAAAGCGCCTACTGAAATAACCGCAGGAGATGTCATCCGCTTATTGGAAGGGCCGATTCAAATTGTCGAAGGTATAGATGACACAGATGTTCCACAGCAAGAGTTATGGAATCGAATTGGAGAGGCGATCAGGGGCGTACTTGATACGACAACGATAGAAGATTTAGTTGCTTCGGACAGTAAACCCGAGCAAGACGGCTATATGTTTTATATATAAAAGCGTGTTTTGGAATTTCCTTATTTTATAAAGGAGTACTATCAATGGAAACTATTTATCTTGATCATGCTGCTACAACTCCGATGCATCCGGAAGTGAGCGCAGTATATATGCAAATGATGGAAACTGTATTCGGAAATCCTTCAAGCATCCATAGTGTTGGGCGTCATTCGCGTAAAATGGTCGATGATGCACGTAAAGTCATTGCTGAAGCAATCCATGCAGAACCTACCGAAATGATCTTCACTTCTGGCGGAACGGAAGCGGACAATATTGCGGTTTTTGGTACAGCTATGTCAATGTCGGATAAAGGAAAACATATTATTACGACTGCAATTGAGCATCATGCAGTTTTGAATGCGTGCAAGGAATTAGAGCGTAAAGGTTATGAGGTTACTTATTTGCCGGTGGATGAAAATGGATTAATTCGAGTGGAGCAAGTGCGTGAAGCATTAACGGACCAAACAATTCTTGTTACGATAATGTACGGGAATAATGAAGTCGGTGTAATTCAACCGATTCAGGAAATTGGTGAATTGCTGAAAGACCATCAAGCCGTTTTTCATACCGATGCCGTGCAAGCTTTTGGCATTGAAGAGTTGGATGTAACGAAACTAAAAGTAGATTTACTCAGTGCATCTGCACATAAATTGAATGGTCCGAAGGGCATTGGATTCCTATTTCAGCGAAAAGGTTTGCAAACGAGCCCAATCTTTTTTGGCGGCCAACAAGAGCGTAAGCGTAGGGCGGGTACTGAAAACGTTCCTGCTATCGTCGCATTTGCGGAAACCGTAAAAATTGCTCAGCGCCAAATGGTTGAAAATCGCGAGAAATATAAGCGATATGCGGACATAATGACCACTGTTTTTGACGATAACGGCATTGAGTACGAAGTGAATGCAAATGGAGCACGAAAGCTTCCGCATGTCCTAAATATTAGCTTTCCTAATACAGATATTGAGTCATTGCTCGTCAATTTAGATATGGCGGGTATAAACGCTTCAAGCGGTTCTGCTTGTACAGCAGGTTCATTGGATCCTTCACATGTGTTATCTGCCATGTTCGGGAACAGTTCGCCAAAGCTAAGAAATTCAGTTCGCTTCAGTTTTGGTCTTGGACTGGATGAGAAAGACATTCGGGAAGCAGCTCTAAGAATTGTGGAAATCGTAAAACGGCTTAATAGTTGAAAAAATAAAGGATGGATTGAAATGAGAACAATTAAACCGCCTGCAGATACAAGAGTTGTCATCGGAATGTCTGGAGGCGTCGATTCGTCGGTCGCTGCTTTGCTCTTAAAAGAACAAGGCTATGAAGTGATCGGCATCTTCATGAAAAACTGGGACGATACAGACGAATTTGGCGTTTGCACAGCAACTGAAGATTATGAAGACGTCATTAGCGTCTGCAATGAAATTGGCATACCTTATTATGCTGTTAATTTTGAAAAACAGTATTGGGATAAGGTTTTCACTTACTTTCTTGACGAATACAAGGCAGGAAGGACGCCTAATCCGGATGTCATGTGCAATAAGGAAATCAAATTCAAAGCATTCCTTGATCATGCGATGAGCCTTGGTGCGGATTATTTAGCGACTGGTCACTATGCGAGAATTGTTGAAACAGAAGATGGTGTCGCTATGCTGAGGGGTGAAGATGCTAATAAGGATCAGACGTATTTCCTCAATCAATTGACACAGGACCAATTGCAAAAAGTAATGTTTCCAATCGGCGATATTGACAAAAAGAAAGTCCGGGAAATTGCTGAAAAAGCAGGATTAACAACGGCGAAAAAGAAAGATTCAACGGGCATTTGCTTTATTGGTGAAAGGAACTTTAAAGAATTTTTAGGCCAATACCTTCCCGCTCAGCCAGGCAAGATGAAAACGATGGCAGGTGAAACGGTCGGCAAGCATGACGGATTAATGTATTACACAATTGGACAGCGCCACGGCTTAGGAATTGGCGGTGCAGGTGAACCTTGGTTCGTTATCGGCAAAGATTTATCTTCAAATACATTATTAGTCGGACAAGGTTTTCATAATGATGCACTCTATTCTGATAGCTTGACAGCAACCGATATCAGTTTTGCGACAGCCCGAAAAATGCCGTCAACTTTTAAATGCACGGCTAAATTCCGTTATCGTCAGCCAGATACAGAAGTGACAGTTGAACTGCAAGAAGGTAATCGAGCAATTGTTCATTTTGCACAACCGGTTCGAGCGATTACGCCAGGACAAGCAGTTGTTTTCTATGATGGAGATGAATGCTTAGGAGGCGGAACAATCGACACGGTTATAAAAAATGGTAAGCAACTTGATTATGTAGGATGAGAGGTTTACAACATGGAACAAAATGAAATTGGCATTAAGGCGTTACAAGAAGGAGCGTACGAAAAAGCGATTGAAGCTTTCATGAAAGCGGCGGAAGAAGAACCGGATAATCCTGTCGGTTATATTAATTTAGGAAACGTATTTGCTTCTGCTGGAGACGTTGAAAGAGCAGAACGTTTTTTTCAAAAAGCGATTTCTTTAGATGAAAATGCCGGTTCTGCATTATACGGATTAGGCAATCTTTATTACACGAGCGAGCGCTATGGGGAAGCTGCTAAGCTATATGAAAAAGCTGTACGTGCTGGGTTAGATGAGGCGGATGCTTATTTCATGCTAGCGAAAAGCTTAAAGCGTGCTGATCAACAAAAGCTTTCCCTTCCATATTTTCAGCGTGCAGCAGAATTATCTCCAGAAGATCTTGAAATTCGTTTAGCATACGGCATCGCCCTTGCCGAATTGGAACTATTCGAGTTAGCTGGTGAAGAGCTGCGCTTTGTCATCAGCAAAGATGCCGAAAATGCAGATGCACATTATAACTTAGGTGTACTATATGCGGTCTCTACGGATCGCAAGGAAGATGCATTGCATCATTTAGAAAGAGCTTTTACAGTCGAGCCAGAACATACACAGGCGCGCTATATTTATGACATGATTCAAATGGGTAGCGAGCAATAAAGAAAGTAATGAAAAGGTGATGGATATGGAAGAGAGAAACGAAACGACTACAAAAGAAGAAATTTTTTTAGTAGGAAGACCTGTCGTAACGATCTTCCATAATCCTGACAACCTATTTTCCATCGTAAAGACGAAAATATTGAAGACGAATTGTGGCTATACAGAAAAAGAAATTGTCATTAAAGGAAATTTTCCTGCTCTTAATCAAGAAGAAGAGTACCGTTTCACTGGTAAATTGGTGAATCACGCTACATATGGCCAACAGTTTGATGTGCACACCTTCAATAAAGAAATGCCCGAAACCGAAACTGGCATCATTCATTATTTGTCAGGTGATTTATTTCCGGGTATCGGAAGGAAAACAGCAGAAACGATCGTACAGACGTTAGGCAAGGATGCAATTAAGCAAATTCTTGAAAACGATAATGTGTTGGATCGAGTTCCCCGTCTTTCCGATGAACGGAAAGAAACGCTTATTACAGTGCTACGAGAGAACTTAGGGTTGGAACGGACGATGGTGCAGCTAACTGATTGGGGCTTCGGACCGCAACTGTCGATGAAAATTTACCAGACGTATCGAGAAGACGCCATTGAGCTGTTGAATGAAAATCCATTCAGGCTCATTGAAGAGGTCGAAGGAATTGGCTTTCAACGTGCAGATGAATTGGGCAAGCAATTGGGGATTACGGGGAAGCATCCTGATAGGGTGAAAGCTGCCATATTGCACACAATGAATACAGCCGTCCAATCAGCAGGCCACGTTTATATGGAAGCAGATCATGTCCTTCCGGAAGTGAAGCGGCTTTTGGAGTCGAGCCAGCGGGAAGAAATACCGTTTGATGCCATTTCTGCCGGTGTTATTGAATGTGTAGAAGAAGGCAAACTTTGCGCTGAAGGGAAAAGACTCTATATTCCATCTCTCTATTTTTCGGAAATCGGAATTGCTACAAAAATCGACCGTATTTTACAAAATGATTTTGCGGACCAATTTCCAGCTGCAGAAATTCGCAAGGCGATCGGAGAGGTTGAAGAGCGGTTAGGTGTTAGCTATGCGGAAACACAAGTGCAGGCCATTGAACAAGCATTGCATTCACCCGCAATGATTTTAACAGGAGGTCCCGGTACAGGGAAAACTACTGTGATCCGAGGCTTTGTTGAGGTTTATGCAGAATTGCATGGCTTATCTTTGGAGCCGAAAGAGTATGCAAAAAAACAGGAACCTTTTCCAATCGTCTTAGCTGCCCCAACTGGCCGTGCAGCTAAGAGGATGTCGGAATCGACAGGATTGCCCGCGATGACAATTCATAGAT
Organism: Sporosarcina contaminans; assembly: GCF_042679045.1. NCBI lineage: Bacteria > Bacillati > Bacillota > Bacilli > Caryophanales > Caryophanaceae > Sporosarcina > Sporosarcina contaminans. Next base: position 44,140 of record NZ_JBHTLT010000133.1, read on the forward strand.
TATTAGGATTCACCGGCCAAGAAAAAGAAGACGCCGAGGGCAAAGAAGTAGAAGGCCGCTTAGTTATCATCGATGAAATGTCGATGGTTGATACGTGGCTCGCCCATCAGTTATTGAAGGCACTTCCGAATGATACGCAAGTTTTGTTTGTAGGCGACCAAGATCAACTCCCTCCAGTAGGACCGGGGCAAGTATTAAAAGATCTATTGGATTCAAAAAAAGTTCCGACGATTGAATTGACAGAAATCTATCGTCAAAGTGAAGGTTCCACCATTATCGAAATGGCCCATATGATCAAACAAAATCGACATATAGATAATTTAACGCAAAAGACGGGTGACCGTTCCTTCATAAAAGCGAATAGCAATCAAATATTGCAAGTCGTTGAGCAAGTGATGAAAAATGCATTATCCAAAGGCCATCATATAAGAAATGTTCAAGTGTTAGCGCCGATGTATAAAGGTCCTGCAGGCATCGATGGACTTAATAAAATGATTCAACAGCTTGTCAATCCTCCTGGGCCAGACCGGAAAGAAGTTGTTTTTGGAGATGCCGTTTATCGAATTGGCGATAAAGTACTACAACTCGTCAATCAGCCTGAAAGCAATGTATTTAACGGAGACATGGGAGAAGTCATTGCGATTATAAAAGCGAAAGAGACAGTCGATAAAAAGGAACTATTAGTCGTGTCGTATGATGGCATCGAGGTGACATATGAGCGGAATGATTTAAATCAAATTACACTTGCATATTGCTGTTCGATTCATAAATCCCAAGGAAGTGAATTTCCGATCGTCATTATGCCGATCGTGCGTGGCTACCGTAAAATGCTCCGCAAAAATCTTCTTTATACAGGCATTACGAGAGCGAAAGACTTTTTGATCCTTTGTGGTGAACCTGAGGAATTTAGCTATGGCGTTTCAAGAACTGACGAGACGAAAAGACAAACAACTTTAAAAGAACGTTTAAGCGACGGATTCGCCGAATCAATGGAGGACGAAACGGTTCTTGAAAAAGAGGAATCTGTATCTGCACAAAAAATAGAGGAACCAGCAGTTGCAAATTTTGCTGAAGCTGAAAAATGTACCCTTAGCAAACAAACAATTTTCGGAATTGATCCTATGATCGGCATGGGAAATGTAACGCCTTACGATTTTTTGGAGGGAATGGATTGACAGAAGGAGCGTCTTTCCCTATAATCCAAAGTATCATATTGATCACGTTGATGGAGAAAGTAAGCTGATTGCCACGAACAGAGAGGAGCTCCTTGGCTGTAAGAGTTCCCTTGGCATCTGTCCGAAAGCTACTCCAGAGTGCAACTAATCCTTGCCGTTCGCCGCGTTAAGGCTTCCGAGATACCGGTCTACAAACCGGTAAATTAGGGTGGTACCGCGAGAATAGATCTTCGTCCCTTCATAGGGATGAAGATTTTTTTTATTTTCGTTCATCGTGAAATCATAAGGAGGGCATATTCATGAAAAAGTTGACAGCAACACAAATTCGGCAAATGTTTTTGGATTATTTCAAAGCGCATGGACATAGCGAAGAGCCATCCGCGCCTTTAGTTCCAATTGATGATCCATCCTTATTATGGATCAACAGCGGAGTAGCAACGCTAAAAAAATATTTTGACGGACGTGTTATCCCGGAGAATCCGAGAATCGTAAACGCTCAAAAATCAATCCGTACGAATGATATCGAAAATGTAGGGAAAACAGCAAGGCATCATACTTTCTTCGAAATGTTAGGTAATTTTTCAATCGGAGATTACTTTAAGGAAGAAGCGATTATTCGTGCTTGGGAGTTTTTGACGAGCGAACAATGGATTGGATTCGAACCAGAACTTTTGTCTGTTACGGTTCATCCAGAGGACGAGGAAGCATACGCTATTTGGAGAGATAAAATTGGAATTCCTGAAGAGCGCATTATCCGGCTCGAAGGAAACTTCTGGGATATCGGAGAAGGTCCAAGCGGCCCGAACTCAGAAATCTTTTACGATAGAGGCCCATCGTATGGTGATGACTTCTCTGATCCAGAACTATATCCTGGTGGGGAAAATGAAAGGTATTTAGAAATTTGGAACTTGGTATTTTCTGAGTTTAACCATAACCCGGATCATTCGTATACGCCGCTTCCAAAGAAAAATATTGATACGGGCATGGGGCTTGAACGGATGGCATCCGTCATTCAAAATGTGCCGACAAACTTTGATACGGATTTATTCATGCCAATTATGCATGCAATCGAGAAAGTATCCGGTGAAACTTATGGTAAAGATGACGAAAAAGATACTGCTTTCAAAGTCATAGCAGACCATATTCGGACAGTCGCTTTTGCAATTGGGGATGGGGCATTGCCGTCCAATGAAGGACGTGGATATGTCCTTCGAAGATTGTTGCGTCGCGCGGTCCGTTTTGCTAAGCAATTAGGTATCGAGCGCCCATTCATGTACGAATTGGTTCCAGTCGTTGGAGAAATTATGAAAGATTTTTATCCACAAGTGGAAGACAAGCAGGACTTTATAAGGAAAGTCGTAAAAAATGAAGAAGAACGTTTCCACGAAACATTGAATGAAGGCTTGGCGATTTTAAACGGTGTCATTAAAAAGGCGAAAGAAGAAGGTTCTTCAATTGTAGCTGGAACAGATGCATTCCGCCTTTATGATACGTATGGTTTTCCATTCGAATTGACTGAGGAGTTTGCTGAAGAGGCTGGTGTAACAGTAGATCGTGAAGGCTTTGAAGCAGAAATGCAACATCAGCGTGATCGCGCTCGTGCGGCTCGCCAAGACGTTGACTCAATGCATGTGCAATCGGAAGTGTTAGGAAATCTGCATGAGAAAAGTGAGTTTATCGGCTATGATGCATTGTCCTGCAATGCAAAAATTGTAACATTGTTGCATAACGGCGAGGTAGTGGACCATGCTTCAGAGGGGGATGAAATTCAATTCATTCTTGATCGAACACCATTTTACGCGGAGAGCGGAGGCCAAATTGCAGATAAGGGAACACTTGTCAATGATTTATTCATCGTAGACGTAAAAGACGTGCAAAAAGCGCCGAATGGACAGCATTTGCATACAGCAACCGTTCGTTCCGGTGATGTTACTGTCGGTGCAGAAGCGTATGCTGAAGTGAATAAAGAAGATCGCAAATTGATCCTCAAAAACCATACTGCAACGCATCTTCTTCATAAAGCTTTGAAAGAAGTGTTAGGCGAGCACGTAAATCAGGCAGGTTCATATGTCGGTCCGGACCGTTTGCGTTTCGACTTCTCCCACTTCGGACAAGTGAGCAAAGAAGAGCTGGAGCAAATTGAACGCATTGTCAATGAAAAGATTTGGGAAGAGATTCCGGTGAAAATTGAGCAAAAGCCGATCAATGAGGCAAAAGAGATGGGTGCAATGGCGCTGTTTGGTGAAAAATATGGCGATGTCGTACGTGTCGTATCAGTAGGTGACTATTCACTTGAACTTTGCGGAGGGTGCCATGTTTCCAACACAGCGAATATCGGCGTTTTCAAAATCGAATCTGAAAGCGGAATCGGAGCAGGCACGCGAAGAATTGAAGCATTTACAGGCAAGCAGGCTTATCGATCGTTTAAAGAGGAAGAAAGCTTGCTTATAAACGCAGCTGTATTGCTAAAGTCCAATCCGAAAGAAATCGTTAATAAGGTGAGCTCGGCACTTTCAGATATGAAAGAACTGCAACGGGAAAACGAATCGCTATCCGCTAAATTGGGGAATAGTCAATTGACAGATATTATTGAAAGTGCAAGCAAAATTGACGGCATGACTGTCATTTCTGCTCGAGTAGATGTGAAGGATAATAATGCTCTTCGACAAATGATTGATGAATTAAAGCAGAAATTGACAAAAGGAATTATTGTATTAGGAACTGCATCAGATGGAAAAGTACTATTGGCTTCTGGAGTAACGGAAGACTTGAAAGGCGGGAACTTCCATGCAGGTAAAATCGTCAATCATGTAGCGTCTCTTTGCGGAGGAAAGGGCGGAGGGCGCCCTGATATGGCGATGGCCGGAGCGAAAGATGCTTCTAAACTTGATGAAGCACTTCAATCCGTGTATGATTATGTCAAATCCGTTTAAGAGGAATGATATGTCGGGTATAGGCAAGTAGGAAAGGTATCCGATTTGCGACGGATGATTGGAAAGCGGGGTGTCGGCTATGGATTCATACGACAAGACGATGAAGTTCAACTTTCCTGAAGAATCGATGGAGCAGGAAGTGACACAAGTCATGCTTCATGTTCATAAGGCATTGGAAGACAAAGGTTACAATCCCATCAACCAGATTGTCGGCTATCTTTTATCGGGCGACCCAGCTTATATCCCACGCCATTATGAAGCCAGAAACCTAATTCGTAAACTGGAGAGGGACGAAATATTGGAGGAACTTGTAAAGTTCTATATCCGTGAAAACGGAGGTTCCGGTAAGTGAGGGTAATGGGATTGGACGTTGGCTCCAAAACGGTCGGGATCGCAATCAGCGATGCCCTTGGATGGACAGCCCAAGGCATCGAAACGGTGAAAATCGATGAGAGCGCCGGCCAATTTGGCATGCCAAGAATTCAAGAATTGGTTGCAGAGTATGAAATAACTTCATTCGTCGTCGGCTATCCAAAAAACATGAATAATTCAGTAGGACCGCGTGGAGAAGCTTCCGAGAAGTATGCGGAACTATTAAAAGAAACATTCGGATATCCTGTTGTCCTTTGGGATGAAAGGCTTACGACCATGGCTGCGGAGCGTATGCTGATTGAGGCGGATGTCAGCCGAAAAAAAAGAAAGTCAGTGATCGATAAGATGGCTGCGGTCATGATACTTCAAGGGTATCTTGATTCAAAAAATAGATGAGGTGATAACATGGAACACGGACAGGAAACAATGACAGTAGTTGACGAGCACGGTGAAGAGCATGTTTGTGAAGTGATTTTTACATTTGATTCGGAGGACTTCGGTAAATCTTACGTTCTATATCATATTTTAGGCGAGGATGAAGTGGGAGACGATGAAGAAATTGAAATCCATGCATCTGCATTCATTCCATCTGAAGACAATGAAGACGGCGAATTGCTACCGATCGAAACAGATGAAGAATGGGATATGATTGAAGAAATGCTAAATACGTTTTTAGCTGAAGAGGACGAAGACGAGGAATAATCCATATGTGCACGGACGGAATGGTGCAGGCCATTCCGTTTTTTTCTGTACAACAGCACTGCAAAGAGGATTTCATTCCTTGAATTGAGGTGAAAGATCGATGGGGAAAGACTCAAAGAAAGATGTTATGTTCGAAAAAATGATTGAACAGAAAAAAGAAGTGAAGATTGTCAGACGGATTGTATTTGCTATTGCACTCGTCGTTTTGATAATCGGTCTTGTTGGCAGCCGGGCTGTTTATAAATACATAACAGAATCGCTGCAGCCGGTAGATCCGGACTCCGAAGAAACGATTGAAGTTGAAATCCCAATAGGCTCTGGATTATCTTCGATTGCAGAAACGTTGGAGGATGAAGGGATTATTCGTAACGCGAAAATATTTAAATACTATGCAAAGTTCAACAATGAGTCGCAGTTTCAGGCAGGTACTTACGCATTATCAAAATCAATGACGCTTGATGAACTTATTCAAAGCTTGAAAACAGGAAAAGTTTACCGCGAACCTGTTTTCACAATCGCAATCCCCGAAGGCTTGACTTTAAAACAAATAGCAAAAATTGTAGAGAAGAAAACGAGCATTACTGAACAGGCATTCATGAGCTATGTAGAAGATGAAAAAACGATCGATGATTTAATGGGGAAATATCCGAACATTTTAACAGATGAAATCCGGAATGAAAATATTAAATATCCTTTAGAAGGTTACTTATTTCCGGCAACCTATCCATTTTACGAAGAGAATCCATCAGTTGAGACGGTAGTTGAAACGATGTTAGATGCAACTGCGGCCAATTTGACGCCTTACTTGACGTATCTTCAAGAACAGGAAAAATCTGTCCATTGGCTACTGACATTCGCCTCTTTACTTGAGAGAGAAGCGACAGCGAAGACAGATCGTGAAACGATCGCAAGTGTCTTTTACAATAGGTTAGATATCGATATGCCGCTTCAAACTGACCCAACAGTGCTCTATGCTTTAGGGGAGCATAAAGATAGAGTGCTCTATTCGGATTTGGAAGTTCAAGACCCTTATAATACGTATGTTGTGAAGGGATTGCCGCCAGGACCGATTTCCAACGCAGGAAAGTCATCGATCGATGCGGTCGTTGAACCGTCAGATACGGATTATTTATATTTCTTAGCTGATAAGGAAGGGAATAACCACTTCACCAACTCGTATGAAGAACATTTGAAAAATCAGGCGAAATACTTATCTGGCGATTGATGCTGTGAATGGAAGTGAACTTAATGAATGAATATGAAGCATATCTTTTATCTTTTGAGCAAGAGGAGAATCCTTTATTTACGGAGATAGAGCGCTTTGCAGAAGAGAACAAAATTCCGATAATGGAAAAGAACGGAATTAACACGTTTATTAGTCTTTTACGGATACAGCAGCCGACCTCTATACTTGAAATTGGAAGCGCAATAGGATATTCTGCTATACGGATGGTTTCCGCTCTGAAAGATGCTTCAGTTGTCACAATCGAAAGAGATTCGGAACGGTATGAATCTGCTTTGGAATATATACAACGAAGCGGTTTAGAGAATAGGATTCAGTTGATTCATGCAGATGCTTTGGAATTGAATGATGAAGAATTTGCTCATCGTAAATTTGATGCGTTGTTCATTGATGCTGCAAAGGGGCAATATAAACGATTTTTTGAAAAGTATGCCCCATTCGTTCAACATAATGGCATCATATATTGCGACAATATGTTTATGCACGGTGCTGTTCTTTTAAGCGATGAGGAAGTGCCAAAGCGCAATCGTACGATGATCCGGAAGCTAAAAGAATTTACAGAATGGATCATGCACCATCCAGATTTTGATGCATCAATGCTTCCGATTGGAGATGGCATTTTAATCGCGAAAAAGAAGTAAGAAGGTTGGAGTCATATGATTAATTGTTTTGCATACGACAACTATTGGTTCGAGTTGCCTTCAGGATGACGTTCATATAGACTTCTTTTCTTAATTTTTTTCAAGATTTATGGCATCCCCGGAGCAAAAATTAATTCAGCCGGGGTTGTACCCTTACTGGATCATAGTTATTCATACCCCCACTTGCAGAAATGGGGGAATTCTGCTGAATTCAGTTTAAGGGAGGAAAAGAAATGGAAATGAGAAAACCTCTTGTCATAGGTATTGCCGGAGGTTCTGGCTCGGGAAAAACGAGCGTAACAAATCGAATTTATGATGAGTTTAAAGAACACTCAGTAGTTGTTATAGAACAAGATTACTATTATAAAGATCAATCTCATTTAGAGTTTGAGGAAAGATTGTTAACGAATTACGATCACCCTCTTGCTTTCGATACAGATTTGCTCATTGACCATATTGACAGACTGTTGAATAGAAAGCCGATCGAAAAGCCAGTGTATGATTATGCACGCCATACTCGTTCGAACGAAATCGTTGTAATTGAGCCAAAAGATGTTATTATTCTTGAAGGGATCTTAGTGCTGGAAGATGAACGGTTACGCAATTTGATGGACATTAAACTGTTTGTCGATACTGATGCTGACCTTCGCATTATCCGGCGAATCCTCCGCGATATTAACGAACGGGGAAGAAGTGTTGAATCTGTCATCGAGCAATACTTGACGGTTGTTCGGCCGATGCATAATCAATTCATTGAACCGACAAAACGATATGCAGATATAATTATTCCAGAAGGCGGTCAAAATGAAGTGGCGATCGACTTGATGGTGACGAAAATAAAAACAATTCTTGAATATGGAACGAAATTGTAATATGATAAAGTCAGAATTTAATATCAACGCCTTAGATTTGATTGCGTCCTGATTTTCGGGTAAGGTCCGAAAAAAATCTATCGAAAATCCGAGACACCCGCTGGAGGCTCTATCTTAGTTCAGCAGGAATTTGAACGCTATATGAACATAAATTCCATCGAAAAGAGGTTCGAGTCTTCTGCTGAAAAAAGATAAATAAGACTATGTCGCATACGTATTATAGAAGCGACATAGTGTTTTTATGAACAGGAATATGAGGAGTGTTGTAAAATGGTATCTGAGAAAAAATACCCAATGACATTGTCTGGAAAGAAGAAGTTAGAAGAGGAACTTGAATATTTAAAAACGGTTAAACGTAAAGAAGTTGTAGAACGAATTAAAATTGCCCGCAGTTACGGTGATCTTTCCGAGAACTCTGAATATGATTCAGCTAAGGAAGATCAAGCATTTGTTGAAGGAAAAATCTCAACATTAGAATCCATGATCCGCAATTCTGTTATCATTAACGAAGATGAGATGAACAATGACGAGGTGCAGCTTGGGAAAACGGTTACATTTAAAGAGTTGCCTGACGGCGATGAAGAGACGTACACAATTGTCGGATCTGCGGAAGCAAATCCGATCGAAGGATTAATTTCAAATGATTCACCGATTGCCAAAGGTTTGATTGGCCGCAAAAAAGGCGATGAAGTGAAAATTATGACACCCGGGGGAGAAATGACGGTTACGATCGTAGACATTAAGTAACCTTTTGGGGGCCGCTTTCAGCTGAAGGCGGCTTTTCCTCTTTGATTGGGTATTGTAGCACTTTAGAATCTCGACTTAAGATGCATGGTGAAATAGTGTTCCAGTTCTATCTAACTACATTATACATCAATGCGAAAAGAAAGAACTTTGTGGCTACGTATCGGAAAATGGACTACCTTATGCGTTTTAGCATTGGATTCATAGACAGAAAAAACTGCTGCAAATTATTCCGAATTAATATGGAGTAGTCGATTTCGCGTAATCGCATATAAGGAGGGGGTACTATGGAAGAGCGGGATCCAAAATTTTCCCGTGTCGGACGGAAGAAAAAACGTTCAAATCAATTGTTGAATATTTTAATCGGTGCAGTCGTTATCTTGATTTTAATAACTGGCTATACAATTATCTCCGGAGGCAACGACGATAAAGCCGATAAAGACACGGCATCAGATGATAATATTGATTTAGTGGTGGATGAGGAACAGGATGAAGATGACTCTGAAAAGGGAACTGAAGAGCAAGAAGAACCTGACGATATAAGTGAAGAGCGGGCTTCGTCCGACGGAGCATCCGAAGAAAATGATTCGGAAAGAAATCGCAATGAAGAGCAAAGCACGGATGAGCCCGGCACGGTGACAATTACAGAAGGAGATGACGGAATCGTCAAGGAAACCGTTATTGAAACGGCATGGGAGCCAATCGGCACCGAGCAAACTGGAGAGCATGTGTCTTTATATGATGGCGAATCTGTTGATTGGAATGAGAAGAAGAAGGCAATTTCCTATGCGACAAATGTGCCTGAAAGCAACTTGATTTTCTGGAAGATCAAAAATGGTGGCGGTCCACAAAAATCGATAGGGATCGTCTCGACGAAAGATCAATCCGAAAAATATCGTGTTTATTTGGAATGGGTGGATGGTGAGGGCTGGAAGCCAGTCCAAATGGATATTTTAAACACATTGGATTTTGATTATTGAACGGTACGTTCAGTTGGAGGTTGTATGAATGAGAATTGGAATTATCGGTGCAATGGAGCAAGAAGTGGAAATTTTAAGAGGAAAGTTAGCAGACCCACAAATTTCAACAATTGCAGGGTGTGAATTCATTGAAGGGACAGTTAGCGGACATATTGTTATCGTAGTAAAAAGCGGAATTGGAAAAGTGAATGCAGCGCTTGCGACAGCGCTTTTAATCCAACAGTACGAACCGGATGTTATTTTAAATACAGGCTCAGCAGGAGGCTTTGATCCTTTACTTGATGTCGGTACTGTTGTCATTTCAGATGCTGTTTGCCATCATGATGTCGATGCGACAGCATTCAACTACGTTATTGGTCAAGTGCCAGGCATGCCGGCAAAATATGAGGCTGATGAGAAATTGATTGAAGTGGCGCGTGAAGCGGTAATTGAAATTGGGAAGCATCCTTATGCTGTTGGCTTGATTGCTTCTGGAGATGTCTTTATGAGCGATCCCAAAAGAGTGGCACTTGTGAAGGGGCAATTTCCGGAAATGATTGCTTCTGAAATGGAAGCTTCTGCAGTTGCACAAGTTTGCCACCAATTCGGCACGCCGTTTGTTGTTATTCGAGCTCTATCCGATATTGCAGGAAAAGAATCATCAATAAGCTTTGACGAATTCCTGCCATTAGCGGCTCGTCATTCTTCAGATATTGTTTTACAAGCTATATCGAAATTGTAATTGGTTTATGGTAAAATAGTAGAAGGGTATATTTCCTTGCAAAGGAGGGAATCTTCAATGTTCTATTTAATGGCAGGCGTATTCTTTGCAACGACAGTAATCGCGGTGATTATTGCGCGCGAGGTAGCTGGCGAATAATGATGAAATTGAATTCAAAGGACATGCATTATATACAATATGCATGTTTTTGATGATTAAAATGCAAGCAAAAAGGCGTATCTATCACAGGGATTGACCTTGTGGCAGAGACGCCTTTTTCTTATTTAGTAAACGACTTGAAATTGCAAACAGTTTTGAGAGCAGTAATGGTGGGGAAAATGTAAGGAGGCTATCATTCGTTGTATTCGTGTTTAAAAAGCTGGTACAGTTTGACAATTGCCCGTTTCTCAATACGTGATACATAACTTCTTGAAATATTCAATTGCTTAGCAATTTCCTTCTGGGTCATGGGCTGGTCATCCAATAATCCATAACGGCGTTGAATAATTTCTAATTCTCTGCTGTCCAATTTTCCTAAATGGCGATAAAGCCTCTCTTTTTGTTCCTTTTGCTGAACCGTTTCAATCGGCGCTTCGTCTTCGGTTTGCAAAAGGTCTGCAATTTGCAAGGACTGTCCGTCTTTATCTGTGCCGATTGGGTCAAATAAGGATACATCCTTTTGAACTTTCTTTTGAGTTCGTAAATACATTAAGATTTCGTTTTCAATACATCTAGCCGCATACGTAGCTAATTTTGTTTTACGATCAAGCGTGAAGCTGTTCACTGCTTTCATGAGTCCGATTGTGCCAATGGAGATATAGTCATCAAGCTGCTCGTGTTTAGGGTGGAATTTTTTCACAACATGGGCGACAAGGCGCATATTCCTCTCAATTAGTTCATCTCTGGCACTTTCATCGCCTTCAGATAGTCGTTTTAAGCAGTCTGCTTCTTCTGCCTTGGACAACGGACGCCGGAAAGCCTGCCCTCGGATGTAACCGACCATTGCCGGAATTTCGACCCACAGTTGGACGAGTGCCATAACAAATCCGCTCATTGGTCCACCTCCTGTGTCGTTGTATGACAGCATATGCGGTCAGGGCTTGGCGTATCACTAGTTTTTTCGGAGGACAAGGTCGAAAGGCTGTCCATTTTCTATCAGTGAGAACAGTGAGTGTATTGGATACTGATATGTTATAATCAATCTTGAATTAGCGGATAACGGAGTGGATGTCGTGTATAATTATTTTTTGCCGGATGAGTATGTAAAAAATATATTTCAAATTTCACCGGAAAAATTAAAAGAAAAAGGGATTAAAGGGATTATTACCGATCTTGACAATACGCTCGTTGAATGGGATCGCCCTGAGGCTACGCCGGAAATAACGGAATGGGTGAAACAGATGAACGATGCGGGATTGCAAGTGACAATATTGTCCAATAATAATAATGAACGTGTACAAACGTTTTGCGGCCCGCTGAATACGCCATATATATGCGATGCGCGGAAGCCGCTTCAAAAGTCGTTCAAACGGGCGCTGGAAATGATGAAACTTCAAAAAAATGAGGTCGTCATGGTGGGCGATCAACTGATGACTGATATTTTAGGAGGCAACCGTTTCGGCCTCCACACGATATTAGTCGTCCCTGTCGCAAGCTCGGACGGTTTTGTTACGAAATTTAACCGAATGATTGAAAGAAGGATCATGGGCAAAATGAAAAAACGCGGCATGATCAAATGGGAGGAATAAGCTTGGAACAACTTAAATGCATCGGCTGCGGCATTCCAATCCAAACGGATAATCCGAAATTAGAAGGATACGCACCTCCATCTTCTTTAGAAAAAGAGGATGTCGTATGTCAGCGATGCTTTAGACTTCGGAATTATAACGAATTGCAGCCCGTTTCTTTATCGGGCGATGATTTCCTGACAATCTTGAATGGTATTGGAGAGAAAGAAGGTTTAATCATTAAAATCGTTGATATTTTTGATTTTAATGGCAGCTGGATTAATGGTCTTCATCGATTTGTCGGCAATAAAGACATTTTGCTAATTGGAAATAAAGCCGATATTCTTCCGAAATCTGTAAATCGCAATAAACTTGTTCATTGGATGAAAGCCGAATCGGCAAAATTAGGGCTGAAGCCGGTAGATGTTAAATTAGTATCTGCACATAGAGGACAGGGAATGCCCGAAGCAATGGAAGCGATCGACGCTTATCGCAAAGGGAAAGACGTCTATGTCGTCGGGTGCACGAATGTCGGTAAATCAACTTTCATTAATCGGATCATTAAAAGTGCAACCGGAGTGGGCGATGTTATTACAACATCCCATTTCCCAGGAACGACTTTAGATTTAGTGGAAATTCCGTTCGAGGACGGTAAAGCCATATACGATACACCGGGAATTATTAACGATCATCAAATTGCTCATTATTTGGACACAGAAGATTTGAAGGCAATTACACCGAAAAAAGAATTGAAGCCAAAAGTGTTCCAATTAAATGCAGAGCAAACATTGTTTATTGGAGGGCTCTCCCGTTTTGATTTCATTCGAGGTGACCGTTCTTCGTTCACTATCCACGTATCCAATGCTTTGCCAATCCATCGGACAAAATTAGAAAATGCCGATGACCTATATAACAACCATTTAGGAGAACTTCTATCTCCGCCGAGCGGTGAATCATTAGAAAAATTGCCTCCTCTCGTCCGGCATGAGTTTTCCATTAAAAAACCGAAAACGGATATCGTCATTTCGGGATTAGGATGGATTACAGTTCAGCATCCTAATGTAGTCGTCGCAGTACATGCGCCGCGTGGGGTGAATGTCGTTCTTCGTCCATCTTTAATTTAAGGGGGAGCGTTCATGAAAAAATGGTATGCGGTAATCGGAGACCCGATTGCGCAATCGATGTCGCCTGCAATGCATGAAGAGTGGTTTTCTGATGCCGGAATCGATGCTTCTTATATTCCTGTTCATGTAAGGGAGCAGGATCTATCCAAGGCGATCGAAAGTTTAAAAAGATTAGGGTGCAGTGGATGGAACGTAACAATTCCCCATAAGACGGCTATTATCGATTTGTTGGATGAAATTGACACTTCTGCAAGGATGATGAACGCTGTCAATATGGTGAAAGTGCTGGAAGATGGCCGTCTATACGGAATGAATACAGATGGCCACGGATTTGTACGTTCATTGGAAGAGAAATACGGTACGGTAGGTAAAGGAAAAAATGTATTGCTCATCGGTGCTGGAGGTGCAGCGAAAGGGATTGCGTTCGCATTGCATGAAGCAGGATATGGACCGATTGCCATTACAAATAGAACGCTTGAGAAAGCGGAACTTCTTTCATCCGATATAGAGGGGGCTTCAGCAATCCCTTTACGGGATGCAGAAGCAAATTTATCAAATTTTGGATTGATCGTACAAACGACGTCTGTCGGCATGAACTTTGCTAAAGAAGGCATACCTTTGCAGTTGATGAATGTAAGTGCAGGTACAATTGTCGCTGATATTATTTATAATCCGCTTCGCACGGAATTTCTTGAACAGGCAGAAAGTAAAGGCGGTTTACCGTTAAATGGTGTAGGCATGTTTGTTCATCAAGGTGCCTTATCATTTGAGCAGTGGACTGGTGTCTACCCAAATACGAAAAAAATGATTCGAACAATTACAGATCAACTTGGAGGAATTTGATGTTAACTGGAAAACAAAAAAGCTATTTACGAAGTGAAGCGCATCATTTACAGCCGATTTTCCAAATTGGGAAAGGCGGATTGACGCAACCGATCATTAAACAGATCGAAGAGGCGTTGGAAGCAAGGGAATTGATTAAAGTGAGCATTCTTCAAAATTGCGAAGAAGACAAAAATGATATTGCTGACCGCTTGCAGGAAGCAGGAATCGACGTCGTGCAAGTGATCGGCAAGATCCTCGTTTTGTATAAAGAATCAAAAGAAAAGAAAAGAATTATTCTTCCATAAAGGAGGGGTTCCATGAAACGGATCGGAATATTGGGCGGCACATTCAATCCGCCGCATATCGGCCATCTGCTCATTGCAGATGAAGTGAGGCATGCGCTTCAATTGGATGAAATCCGTTTAATGCCGACTGCTATTCCCCCACATAAAATGAATCCGAATGATGCATCGCCTGAGCAGCGATTGCGGATGGTCGAGATGTCTGTGGAACACGTGGATGGATTAACTTGCTCTTCTTTTGAAGTTGATCGTGGTGGTGTATCGTATACGTATGATACGATGGCAGCCTTGAAAGAAATGGAGCCAAGCAATGAATTTTTTTTCATTATTGGCGGTGATATGATTGACATATTGCCTCAGTGGCATCGCATCGATGAACTTTTGAAGCTTGTCACATTCGTCGGGGTGGATCGGCCGGATTCGAATGGTGAAACAACATTTCCGATTGTCAAAGTAAACATTCCGGAAATCGATTTATCATCTACACTTATTCGCAAGCGCTTTGCTGAAGGTGGTCCAGTCCGTTTCCTTTTGCCAAACGGAGTGGAAGCATTCATTCGCAAGGAGGAGTTGTATGGATAGAACTCGACTCATTGAAGAAAATAAAAAAAGATTGCCCATCCACCGATTTGAACATGTTTTACGAGTTGCCCATACGGCGGTTGAACTTGCAGACCGATTCGGCCTTTCCGTTGAGAAAGCGGAAAAGGCTGCGTTAATTCATGATATTGCAAAGTTTATGGAGCCTGTGAAATTACGCAAAAAATTGGAAGAGAGCGAGCATGACGAAAGGCTTTTACATTACCATCACGAGCTATGGCATGCACCTGTAGGAGCGATGATCGCTGAAGAGGAATTCGGTGTGACAGATGAGGATGTGCTGAATGCGATCCGTTATCATACGACAGGGAGAGCGGGAATGTCCGATATCGAAAAGGTGATTTATATTGCGGATTTGATTGAACCAAATCGGCAATTCCCCGGTGTCGAGCAATTGAGGACAGAAGCGGAGAAATCACTGGAAGAAAGCATGAAAGCATGTATTATCCATTCTGTTCAATATCTTGTATCTAAACAAGTTCCTGTTTTTCCGGATTCATTTGAATGCTATAACGAATATGTACTATCAAACTGAACAGCCTCAATGAAAGGAAACGTGAAATAATGACAACATTACTACAAACAGCTTATAACGCAGTGGAAGATAAAAAGGGACAGGATATCGTAGTTCTTAATATGGAAGGGATTTCCCTTATTGCAGATCAATTCATTATTTGCCATGCAAACTCTGAAAGACAAGTTCAAGCAATTGCGAGAGAAGTTGCCGATAAAGCAGCGGAAAATGGTTTTGATGTGAAGCGTATGGAAGGTTTTGAAACGGGAAGATGGGTTTTAGTCGATTTAGGGGATGTCGTTGTCCATGTATTCCATCGCGATGAGCGTGGCTATTATAACTTGGAAAAGTTATGGGGCGATGCACAAATGCTCAATATGGCGGATGAACAATGAACTCCGCTTACACAGAATTCGCAGCTGTCTATGATGAATTAATGTCTGACATTCCTTATGACCTTTATGTTGAATTGATCGATGAAGCTGTTCATGGACTTGACGGTAAAAAAGTATTGGATGTCGGGTGCGGCACCGGCCTTCTAAGCTTAATGCTTACGAAGGCGGGCGCTATGGTCGATGGAATCGATCTTTCTGAAGAAATGCTATCTGTTGCAAGGAAACGTGCTTCAGCTCATCATCAGGAGATAACGTTTAAGAGACAGCTGATGCAAGAAATAAATGAGCGTGAAATCTATGATGCAGCCGTCATACCAATAGATGCACTCAATTATGTGACAGATCCACAAGAAGTATTTCAAACGTTTAAAAATATTTATCATGCATTAAAACCGAATGGTCATCTTCTTTTCGATGTACATTCGACATATAAAACGGATGAAATTTTCATGGAAGGACCCTTCACGTTTGATAACGGTCGGATTGCTTACATATGGGAGACATTTGAAGGGGAAGCGGATCATGATGTATACTCGGAAATCGCTTTCTTTGTAAAACAGGAGTCTGGTTTATATAAACGTTTTGATGAAGCACATCACCAGCGGACGATGCCGGTTTTTGCCTATGTTGAAATGTTGGAGAAAGCAGGTTTTACGATTGAACGCATTTTTGCCGACTGGGAAGATGAACCGCCGACTGAAGAAAGTGAAAGAATCTTTTTTCAAGTGCGTAAATGAATCTTTCTTTTCCCTTAGAAATGTTATATAGTGGGAGTGACTCCATATGGATGCCTTGGGGAAAGGGTGAACAAACTGTTTTCTACATGGCTATCCGGTAATTGGCGTCGGATCATCACCCCTATTGCAGCAATCGCTGTCGTTTCCGCCATCCTGTTCTTCCCCCGTGGACAGGCAGACAATGAGTTTATTGTCGAAAGCGGACTTTCCAATATTGGCCTTGTTGAAGAGGCAGAGCAGACAGAAGTTTTGGATGGACAAGTAAAAGAAATAACAGAACCTGAGAAGATCGTCATCGATATTCAAGGGGCAGTCAAATACCCGAACGTCTATACTTTGTTAGAAGGTGATCGAGTAGTCGATGCAATTGAAGCCGCAGGTGGCTATTTGCCGGAAGCTGATGCCCGTGTGTTGAATCATGCAATGAAGCTAACTGACGAAATGTATATTTATGTTCCGAAAGAAGGAGAAATCGATCTTTCAGATAATATGCAAATGATGCAGCCTTCTAATAGTGATTCTTCTGATGAAAGAAAAGTGAATATAAACACGGCAGATGAGTCGGAATTGACAACATTGCCAGGCATCGGACCTTCTAAAGCTGCATCTATAGTCCAATATCGGACGGATCATGGGCCTTTCCAGACGACTGAATCGCTCATGGAAGTTTCAGGCATCGGGCAAAAGACATTTGAAAAGCTTGAACCATTCATTTCAATTAAGTAGTAATAAGTTTGGAGGCATACATATGGAGCGTATTACTTGGGACCAGTTTTTCATGGCTCAATGCCATTTGTTGGCGGTCAGAAGCACTTGTACAAGACTTACAGTAGGCGCAACAATCGTTCGTGATAATCGCATCATTGCGGGCGGATATAACGGATCCATTTCTGGAGGCGATCATTGTATTGACCATGGTTGTTATGTCGTTGGAAACCATTGCGTGCGAACAATCCATGCTGAAATGAATGCCCTTTTGCAATGTGCTAAATACGGCAGCCCGGTAGAAGGGGCATCCCTCTACGTAACTCATTTTCCGTGTTTGCAATGTTCGAAAGCGATTATCCAGTCTGGAATTAAGCATGTTTATTACGCTACAGATTACAAAAACGATGAATACGCTATGAAATTATTCGCTCAATCCGGTGTGTCGGTTCAGCATATCCCTTTTGATGAAAGGAATATCGATTTTGCAAAGGATGACAAATTAGCATTAATTGATGAGCTGATTTCACAAATGGCTTCTTTAGGTGCATCGTCAGAAGAACTCGTCCCTTATCAAAAAAGGGCGGATGAATTATTTGGGATAAAATAAAAAACTTCCGATTAATTTATATTTGCGTGCCGATTGCCGTTTCAGCTTTTGCTGCTTACGGCTCGGCGTACGTATTGTTCGTCAACCTTTTCTTACTCCCCATTTTTCTTCTTAGAAAGGATTGGATTACACCAATTCTATCATTCACGTTTGCAATTCTTTCCTATTGGTATATTCTTTCTATTTTACCTGTTGACAAAGAAGTTAGTATTTCTGAAACGCTTCACATTACCTTTTCTGATCAAGTGAAAATAGATGGAGGTAAATTAAAAGGTTTCGGTAAAACGCATACAGGGGAAACTGTATACGTTTTGTATTCGTTTGAAGATGAACAGGAAAAAGACCGATTTATGCATACTCATCTGCCATCTTATCAATTTGCATTTACAGGCTCATATAAGGAGCCAGCGATACCTTCCCATGCGTATTCATTTGATATGGGTAAATATTTGCGGATGAATGGAGCGGTCGGGCAGTTTGAGGCACAGCAATTGGTTGGGGTGAACAACCGATCAGGGATGATGCAGATGCTTTCATTGCAAAGATGGCGTGTAAAGCAGCATATTGAAAAGGTTTTTCCTGAATCGCTGCAGGTGGAAGCGGAAGCATTGCTCATTGGCGACCGTAGCGGGATGGATGAAGCTGCTGCACAGCGATATAGAACTTTAGGCATTACTCACCTGTTCGCAATTTCTGGGCTACATGTCGGTTTATTGACAATGATGATCCGCTATCTATTAATCCGCCTTTCAGTAAGAATAGAGACTGTTGATACGTTGATGATCATTTTGCTGCCATTGTATGCAGTCATTGCGGGTGGCGCTCCTTCTGTATGGCGGGCAGTTTCAGTAACCATCATTTTGCTTTTGACTGCAACAGGCAAGGTGAAGATGAGAATGGATGATGCGCTTTCGATCAGTGCAGCCGTTTTCATTCTTTACGAGCCGTTTGTCCTATTCCAGCCAGGATTTCAGCTGTCCTATTTAGCAGCATTTTCGCTCATCTATTCATCGGACATCTTATCACAATCTTCATCAGTGTTACGAAATTCGTTTCTCGTTACATTCATTACACAGTTGGCGTTATGTCCGGTTCTTCTTTACCACTTTTATGAAATTTCATTATCATCTTTTATTGTTAATTTGCTATTCGTCCCTCTCTATTCTTTCGTCATTTTGCCAGCAAATATTTTTCTGCTATTCCTGTCGTATGCCCTGCCTTTTATTGCAAATATGCTATTTTTGCTCTATACGCCATTTCGCGAATGGATTGACAAATTGACGATCTTTTTATCAGATTTGCCTTATCAAATGTGGACGCCGGGTCGGCCTTCCACTATCCTGCTTATCATTTCGTTTTTTTGCCTTATCACCTTCTTCGTTTCTTTTGAAAAGCAACAGAAGGTGTTTCCTGCGATCATCTGGATTGTAATACCTGTGTTGCTTATTGCAGCGCAACCATATACTGATCGTTCGCTTCGTGTTACTTTTTTAGATGTTGGACAAGGAGATAGCATCATTATCGAACTGCCGAATCGAAAAGGGGTGTATGTAATTGATACGGGAGGAAGAGTGACCTTTGGAGAACCGAACTGGAAAACGCCAAACCATCAATTTGAAATTGGCAGAAATATTGTCGTTCCGTTTTTAAAAGGGAAGGGAATTACAAAAATTGACAAACTATTACTGACGCATGCGGATAGCGACCATATAGAAGGGGCGGACGAGGTTATGGAAGAGTTGAAAATAAAAGAAATCCATATTTCGCCTGAAAGCAGTCAAGAGCCAACAATGAAAGACGTCATTCGCATTTCTGAGGAAAAAGGGATCCCGATTCGTCCAATGAAAGAAGGTAACGCTTGGAAGCTGTTAGATATTGACTTTATCTATTTATCACCTCCTAATGGGAATTATAATGGAAACGATAGTTCCTTAGTGTTATATATGCGAACAGGGGACGTATCGTTTTTATTTACTGGAGACTTGGAAGTGGAGGGAGAAAAGCGGATTATACGTACATACGGAGAAATAGATTGGGGCTCCCGGCTTATTTTGAAAGCGGGTCATCATGGTAGCAGAACGTCAAGTTCAGAGCCGTTTATAGAAATGCTCTCACCTAAACTAACAATATTGTCGTATGGACGGAATAATCGTTACGGGCATCCTCATGCCGAAGTGATCAATACATTCGATAAATTCGATGTTCTTACAGCTGCAACAGCAGAATTAGGTTCAATCACAATAACTGTAAAACGAGGAGATTACTACATTTCTACTTCAGCCAAATGAAAAACAGACAATACTTTTCCGCGGAAGGAAGGCATTGTCTGTTCTTCTTGACATTAATGCTGTGAGACGAAGTCTATGATTGTAGCAATAACGAAAATTGCAGAAAATGCGATAAAAGCTACAATGAAGCCCATTCCAGAATCGATTAAGTCATTGCGTTTAGACTGTACGTCTTGTTCGAACTCATTCATTGCTACACCTCCTGATTCTTATATAGTATAGATGATAATACGTAAAAAATCCATATGAAACAGTTTTTAATTGCCTTTACAATGGAAACGACACAATTTAGTCATAGACGATGTATAATAGTTGTGGTGATATACAGGAGGAATACATATGAATGCGATTTGGAAAGATATAGATGCGGGAAAAATTGCCCCGGTTTATTTATTGACGGGGCTGGAACAACATTTATTGGATACGACGATTAAGCGTCTCATAAAAGCGATAGATGGGATTGAGGAAAACTCCGTCATCCGCTTTGACATGACGGAAACACCAATAGAATCGGTCATTGAAGAAGCGGATACGCTGCCTTTTTTGGAGGATCGCAAATTCATTATCGCTCAAAATGCTTCATTCCTTAAAGCACCTGATAAAAAGGAAAAAATTGAACAAAATACAGCTTTATTGGACAAATGGCTTGATCATCCATCCCCGACTGCAACAGTTGTTTTTTTAGCCCCGTATGAGAAATTGGACAAGCGGCTGAAAATAACAAAATCGATGATGAAGAAGGCAGTTGTTGTCGAGGCAAACCGGCTAGAAGGAAAGGATCTTACGACATGGGTACAGCAAGAATGCAGTGCAAATGGTGTGAAAATAAGCGGAGAAACTGCACAATACTTAGTTGATATGGCAGGCAATGATTTATTAATGTTATCGGCAGAAGTGTCCAAAATTGCGATGTATATGGACGGTCAAGGAGAAGTGACGAAAGATATTGTAGAGTTATTAGTGCCAAGAACACCGGAAATGGATGTATTCCGTTTGACGGAAGCTTATATGCGAGGCGATGTTAGGCGGACTGTATCCATCTATCATGACTTATTGAGAAACGGGGAAGAGCCGATTATGTTGACATCTCTTATAGCTGGGCAAATCCGTCTTATGATCCATGTCACGTCATTGACAAAAAAAGGTTACCAGCAACAGCAAATCGCAAAAACGTTGAATGTCCATCCATATCGTGTCAAACTTATAATGGAAAATCGTCAAGTACCGCCTATGGATCGACTTTTATTGATTTTGGAGAAATTGGCTGCAATCGATTATAAATTAAAAACGACTGGCGGCAAAAGAGAGCGAGTATTAGAAGTTTTTTTTATGGAGCCGCTTTAAAATGAGTTGTATAAACGAAGGGGGCTGTCCATTTTGGA
Source organism: Sporosarcina contaminans (assembly GCF_042679045.1). NCBI lineage: Bacteria > Bacillati > Bacillota > Bacilli > Caryophanales > Caryophanaceae > Sporosarcina > Sporosarcina contaminans. Next base: position 65,711 of record NZ_JBHTLT010000133.1, read on the forward strand.
CAGCCCCTTAAGTTTGTTATTGAGCTTTTTTCGTAAGACGTGCTTTTTGGCGAGCTGCTGTATTTTTATGGATAAGACCTTTTCGAGCAGCAGTGTCCAATTTTTTAACCGCATCTTTCAAAAGTTCAGAAGCGTTCTCTTCTTTATTGATGATCGCAGTATCAGCTTTACGTACAGCAGTACGCATAGCAGCTTTGATTTGAGAGTTGTGTTCGTTCGCTGCAGTGCTTTGTTTTACACGTTTGATTGCACCTTTAATGTTTGGCATTTCATTCACCTCCAATTTCAGGTAAGGCAAGAGTGTTTCCCTATATCATTCGGATATCTCTTTACAACATAAATATTTTAGCAAAGTGACAGGCAGAACGCAATAAAAATACGCAAAGAATATTTCCTTGACACAACGTGCAAGCTATTGATTGAGGTGAAAAGGAATGAAAAAATTTGATTTCTATCGGACAGACTTACTTGTTGAAAGTGAGGAAATGGTACGTCATCGGACGGAATCCGAAAAAGATACGTTGAAAGAATCGGAAGGTGTAAATTTTAGTGAGAAGAGGCATGGACGGGTCGTTTTGACATCTGTCAAGATTGATGAGCGAGGCGAGGAACGGATTGGAAAGAAAGCTGGTACGTATATTACATTAACCGTTCCTAAAATGACGGTTGCCGATGAATCCGGGCTGAATGAAATGGCGTCCGTCTTAACAAATAAACTGATTGAGCTGACGGAAAACATGCCGAATTTGAAAGAAGGTAAGATTTTAATTATCGGTCTTGGAAACCGAGATGTAACGCCGGATGCAGTCGGACCATTGACGATGGATCGCTTGCGTGATATCGTCCCAGAATACTATTCGGATACAGAAGAAGGCAGTGAGCTGTTTGTATATTCTCCGGGTGTTACGATTCAGACAGGACTTGAAACAGCCGATTTCGTAAGAGCAATGGTGTCGGAAATTAAACCAGATCTATTAGTAGTCATTGATGCACTTGCTGCCAGAGACAGTGCAAGGCTATGCAGAACGATCCAATTGACGGATACAGGCATCCACCCTGGCTCTGGAGTTGGCAATAGTAGAAAAGAAATATCGAAGGAGACGTTAGGTTGTCCCGTACTTGCGATCGGCATCCCGACAGTAGTGGATGGTCCGGTATTAATTGCCGATGCAATTAATACGTTGTTTGGCTACATTGCTTCTAAGATTGAGGAAGAGTCACATCCTTCCTCAAGATTATCCGTTTCACCATGGCTCCATGAGGCAAAGGAAGGGGCCGATCGTTCGAAGCTAATTCCGATTTTTGGCGATTGGTCTTCATGGCCACACGAAGACCGCGTTCAGTTGTTTGAAGAGGTTTTGTCTTCACATGAATTGAACACATTTATTTCTCCGAAAGAAATTGATTCTTATGTTGCGTTATATGCAGAAGCTTTGACAGGTTCCATAACCCAATGGATTGAAAGCTTTAAATCCAGTCATTGACCTACCATCCCCCGCATATAGTTGGAAGACGGGGGGATGCCATATGAAAAAAAATATGCAAATTTTGTCCGTAATTGTATTCGTTCTATTCCTTTTCCCGGTAGTCATCCAATTTATACCGGAAGGATCCACTATGTCATCAGCAAAAATCATCAAAGAAAACGCATTCATCGTGTACGCTTCCAACATAATGGAAGAGCCGAAAGACAAAGAAGAAGAAGTGAAACCTGTCGACAATGCGACAGATCCGTCAAAAGTGCTTTTATATTTCACTCATTCACAGGAAGCGTACGAACCGATGACGAAAGCAGCAGATGGAAAAGTGGCTGTTTCCCATCAAACGGAAAATGTTATGAAGATGGGAGAAAAATTAAAAAATCAATTAATTGTACACGGTGTAGAGACTGATATGCTTGATGTAGACAATAATAAAGAAATGGTGAAAAAAAACATTCCTTATTGGCGGGCATATAAGGAAATACGACCGCACGTGAAACAGAAGATTAGCGAAAAGGATTATGATTTAATAATCGATGTTCATCGGGATTCGATTGGCCCTGAAGCAACAACGATTGTTCATGAAGGAGAAAGGTATGCAAAAGTATCTTTTGTAGTGGGCACCGATCACGCGAATTATAAATTGAATATGCACAAAACGATGACTCTTAAAAAAGAAATGGATAAAATTATTCCAGGGATTACAAAAAATTTACTTCCCAAAGGCGGGCAAGGCGTAGATGGAAAGTATAACCAAGATTTGTCTCCGAATATCATTTTAATAGAATTGGGAGGCATAGGGAATACGGAAGACGAGCTGAACAGAACTGTAGCGATTATAGCTGAGGCTGCTACAGCGATGTTAGAGAATGAGAAAACACAGCAACAAAGTAAATAAGCAATGTTGTTTTGAGGCTGTCCAATAAGTCCCTAAAATAGAACAGGTGG